>NZ_JBHUMH010000050.1:0-55787 GCF_042684845.1 Paenibacillus yanchengensis
ACTTTTCACCTAACGAATACCGAAGAGCTGCGTAACGAAAAGAACCTCAGCTCTGTTAAAACGAGCCGAGGTATCTAACCTAACTATTTTTGTTTTTTACACTGTCCACTTGACAGGGAGCACTTCAATGTTTTCCCATTGCGGCTTTTTGGAACTATACGCAAACATCCCAGCAAACGTAAATAGGTTTTGATTAGTATAATAACGTAAATGTTTTATAAATTTCTATATATCGCCAAAATATAACTTCTGGAGTATAATCTAATAAACCTGATGACCTAGCAAGTACTCCAGCCGATGGGGAAATAACATGACGGTGTACTATGAATTTTATCGCAGGAATTCTAATAGGTATATTCACTGAAGAGTGGTTAAATGCTTTTGCTTTATGTTTATTATGGGGAGTTACATATTGTTTAATTGTTACGATCTTTCAGTCTGAACGAAAGAAGAGTTTCATAGTGAAGTATCACGAAAAGGAAATTAAAAAATTCAATTCTGCACAAGTTTCTTTTTATTTTGTCGAATACACAACTGCATTATTTACTTCGGTATTTTTCGCAGTAATCGCTAAATTTATTTCTCAACTATTCCGTTAAGCCCACTACCCCGTCAAAGGACAGTAGGCATTATTAAAAACACAGTCTTTGTCGTCTAATCTCCTTAACGGATGCCTTTAACGGTTACGACAACTTCGCATTTAGCGGATTTGCGTTGTACAAAAATTTCGGGGAAACTTAAATATGTAGAGTAATCTAGTTGACGATTGTATTTGGAGGGAATTGCTTTCTTTTGTCGAAGTATGCAAATAGGAGGGAAGTATATGTTAAGTAGGAATACAATAATAGCAATAATTTCGTTTTTAGTAATACCAGTATTGATCAATTATTTTTTATTGAGTTGGAGAGCGCCAAGAGTAAACGGGAGCGAAGGTGATTGGTTAGGTTTTCTCGCTAATTATATTGGGCTTATTGGAGCAGTGGTTATAGCGGTAATTCAATTTACAAAGCAGCGAGAATCAGACATTAAAAAAGATATAGAACAGAATCGTTCTTATGTTGACATACAAGATTTCAATGCAAAACTAATGTTAGTGGATACTAAGACACATGAAAATAGCCGAATTATCATGACCGAAGGCTTTGAATCGTTACTAATGAAACCAGTTATACCAGAATACGAAAACTTGAAAATTTCATATTTAAAAATTTCTCATTACGGAACAGCACCTATTATTATTAATTGTAATATAGAGGTACAATACAATTATATACTAGACGGGGTTCAAAAGCATAAAGGTGAAAAGTACAGTCTTGCGTCAATCGAGCAGGGAATTGAGGTCTTTGTACCCCTTGTGCCAATCGAGTCTACTCAAGGAATGAGTATAGAAATGGTATCTTTGAAGTTTGAGTATTCTACATTAAAAAACGAAAGATTAAAACTTATTAGACTATATAATCCTACTATCGAGACGCTGTATGGGGAAAAAGAAGAGGTTATTTATTGTGAAGAATTGAAATTAGTAAATTGGATATTTCCAAATAAACAGACAATGCAGAGAAAAGCACCCTAACCGATGCTTTTTATATGATTACACTCCTCGCTCAGAGCGTATGATATGTTGTAAAAATTGGAATTTCCTATATAATTGCTTATGTGAGGAAGGTATGAAATGAATCCGTTGGAAGGCATTGATACATCAGTATTTAAGAATTCTGTTTGGGTACTACTGAAGATGGCCGTATTATTTGTATTTATCCCTGGTTTCGCTGTAGGACTTATAAGCAGGTACATATTAAGACTCAGAGGGAAAATAGTAAGTTTTTTTATAAGTTTGGCAGGAGGAATAGGATTGTATTATCTAGTGACAAATTTCGATGAAATATATAATTGGTTACTATAAAGCGCCATAACTGGTGCTTTTTCACTTGCAGGAAAACTTTTTTCGTCGAAGTAAATAATGAAAGGGGATGTTGGAGATTGGAAGCTGAATTACCAATGTTTGATGAATTAGGTGAAAAAGAAGAATTACTAGAGAATCTATTAATAGGAAATGGTTTCGCTATATGGTTTTCAGAAAATTTTTCATATAAAAATCTACTTGATAAGTGCGAAGGTTTAGAAAAAGAAGACAATGCACTATTTTCTAGTTTAAAAACAAGTAATTTTGAAATGTGTCTAAAAACCTTAAGTAATTCAATAATAGTTAATGAGATTTATGGAGTACAAGATAATCATCAGAATAGTTATGATCGGATAAAAAATTCTCTTATAGAAACAGTGCGAGCTGTCCATATTGAAAGTAGTCAGATAGGTACTTTATACAAAGAAGCATCTCAATCTATTTTTCAAAAATCCCAAAACATATTTACGACAAATTACGACTTACTAACATACTGGACTGTTTTATCAGTAAATAATCTAGAACGAGATAATCAATTCGGAGATTGTTTTTATTATGATTATGAAGATGGTCAGAAAATGAGTGAGTTATACTTTTCTGAAACATTTGCAACCAAGAAGAAAAGAAAAATATACTATTTACATGGTGCTCTCCATTTATATGAAGAGGATGGAGTAGTTAAGAAATTGAGTGCATCAGGTGATATGTTGTTAGATAAGATGGAGAGCAATATAAAAAATGGTCTTCCTCCTTTGTTTGTATCAGAAGGAGATTGGGAACTTAAGAAAAAAGCAATCGATTCCAATCCTTATTTACAGCATTGTTATGTTAGATTAATAAAGACCCAAGGTACACTTACAATATTTGGACACAGCTTAGATCAACACTCGGATCAACACATAGTAAGAGCTATTAAAAAGTCAGAAATAGCAAAGATTGTTTACGGGGTATACTCAAATGGTAGAAGCGATGCAGATATCAACTATAAAAAAGCTAGAATAAATAAGATATTTGAAGGTAAAGAAGTAGTTTTTTTTAATTCTGATAGTTTCTTCGAGGTCGAGCATGATCCTTGGTTTGGGATAATTCGTAGATCACGTTAAGAAAATAAAGAACTAGGTACAGGAATAGATATTGAGTTGTTATCAGTAAATTGATTTTATCTATTTCTAACTCAGCATGCGTGAGCAATACTCTTCAAACTGAGGGAGTTACCTTATAGTAAGAATGAAATGGCGATTGATAATCTGAACACATGATTAGCTAACTTAGCTAACATCTAGGTTATTATTGACAAATGCTTAACAGTTCTAATTTGATTTATTTGTAAGTTTAACATCACTTGATGTAAAACTGATGTAAAAACTACTGTTAAACTCTAAAGAAATAAAATAAACAGTAAGTTTAAAACTGAAAAACATTGATACTATGCGGTTTATTAGCACTATAACAGATGCTGAATTATAGGAAGTAGTACTTTGAGGGGCTAGTGGGCGCAAGCCCGTGGAGGTTCGAGTCCTCTCGACCGCACCATATATGACTTTTATCGACATATCTACAGGGTAATAATATAGTGGTCGAGAAGCGCACCTATTTTGTAAATCCAACACACTCTTTTATCATGACACTAAATTCATGATAGAGGGGTGTTTTTTTGTTATTAAAATTTGCTATTCAAACTTATCAAAAACTATTTAATCCATTGTTAGAAAGTTAGAAGCATTTACGGACAATGAAATAAAACAGATGCTTGCACATTTGATTTCGATGAGTTGCCAGAATATTTATTTGTAAGAGATCAATCAACCAATCAAACAAACAGCTGTCTGTTGACGGTGCAAGTCTACATTTAAAAGACTTAAAGCTGCAATGGCATTTAGAGACAAAAAAATTATTAGCGCATACCTATCGTCATACCTTTGCTCAAAAATGTTAATGAATGGTTGTGATGTCTTTACACTACATAAGATGTTTCGTCATTCTAACAAATGAAAAGGTGAGCTGCTAGCATACCCACTTTCGCATAAATGGAAAAATAGAAAATAGAAGCTTTTAAGATGAGAGTAGAATTTTTAGAACAAGATGGGATTAAGTTATTTGTGCAGGAACGAAAAAATAAATCAGATTTAATTGTAATATTCAAAAAAGATGGAAAGCAACTTTTATGAAAGCCAAGATTTTTATTATCATTGGACAATAGACGATATGATTTTTTGTGTTGCACCTAATCCAGATGATGAAATAGATATGATTGAAATATTAAAATTATATTTTATAAAAGTTGATGCTTTGTCAAGCAAATAGATCGATCAGACTACTATTATATTATTTTTATTAATTCTATAGACCTATTTTGCAAATGATGATAAAATGATGGAAAATATAGGTTTTGGTGGTGTGTTAAATAGGACTATTAGTAGGATGTCTTTTTATGATTGTGTTTAGTATTTTGTTTTTAATAGGATTTGCTAAGAGTATTACTTGGTTAATGGTGACTAGTATACTATTTCTGATTGTTGGTTTTGTATTAGCAAGGAATTCGTCAATAAAAGATCTTCGAAAAGTGGAATTAATTCAGCAGCAACTAGACAGTAGCTTGAGTAGCACTATACAGAATGTTGGGGATTTTGAGACAACACAGCAATTTGTTTCTGTCAATAAAATGACAGCAATAGCAATTGATGAAAACAGAAAGAAAGTATGCTTAATAGAATTTGATCATGAAAAATTAGATGAAATTACACCAATGTCAATACTTAATGATTCTATTGATATATCTTATGTCGCTACAACTTTTCCATATGATGATATCCTACAACTAGAAATATTAAGTGATGGAAGTTCTATAACTAAAACTTCGAGAAAAGGTCAATTTGGTGGAGCTATTATTGGTGGTGCTTTAGCTGGTGGTGTTGGAGCTATTATTGGTGGAACGGGTGCATCTCAAACTACAAAAGAAATGGTCAAAAAAATACAATTAAGAATTATAGTTAATAACTCATTTAAAACATACTATGAAATAACTTTTCAAAAGTTTGAAGCCGAAGTATCTAAAGAAAAATCTTATTACAATGATGTAACACATTGGTATAATTTGTTGTCTTATATAATAAAGAACGACAAAGAAAATGAAAAAAGTGAACCTATTCAAAGTAGTGGCAGTGTTTCAGACGAAATTTTGAAGATTTCAGAACTATATGAAAAAAAATTGATTTCAAAAGAAGAATTTGAATCTCTAAAAAAGTCAATATTGAATAAGGAATTGATTTAAGCCTACCTTATAAGGTAGGCTTTTTTCTTTGCTTAGTTACCCATTATAGAAAGGTTTGAATACATAAAATGTGAGTTACTAATTTACAACGACTACAATTTGAGGTACAACAATCAGCGTAAAATTAGAATATTTCAACCTAGTGAAGATGCGGCTTTATGATGTTCAATTCCTAACATCAATTCTAAGCTCAAATTTCACAAAGTAAATAATAAAAAAAAGAATGCTACCTATTCCCTTAGTGTATTGACTAGAATAATAAAAAATATATGGTGATCTCAGAAATCAATGAAATGTTACGGGTATTACAAGGGGATTATACGGCATCTACACTATGAAATTATGTTCAAAAATGATTGTCATTGAGAGTGTATATGCTTATATAAACAATAGTAATTCATCTTTTAGAAGTGGCAACGTGTTTGCACTCATAGAAGACAAGATAACAGTTTTTCTTTCATCAGCTTCAATTAATCTGAATCTTACGAGTGGTGATGCTTTTATGTTGCAAGGTAACAAATTTAAAATCATTACGAATGATACATTTAGCCAGCCTGGAATTAAGATTAACATTATTAACAGTGAGCCTGTAAAAAATGATAATGGATAGCTCTTTGCAATTGAATTGGATAAGCCCGCATGATGCACCTGTGTTTACTTCATCTAGTGCTTTAATCGCTTGTGTAGATGAGAATTGGCTTTTAACAGGTATAGCAAAAAGTAAAGTCTACTTCATGTAATTAAAAGTAACATTGATAGATCTTTCAAGGAGAACAGAATGTCATATTATTATCACTGACTTCGAGCATGTTGCATGCGAAATTCATTAGGAGTAAAACCTGTAGTTGCAGTAAATTGACGTGAAAAATGTCCAGTTCATTATAACCTAGTATATCGGATATTTGGTATAGAGTGAGGGAAGTGGATTTAAGCAGTTCATTTGCTCTTTCCATTTTATAGTCTTTTACAATTTCTTTAAAAGATTTACCGTAAAGTTGCTGAATAACGCGATAGGTTTGTTTGACGCTAAAATGTAGTTTTAAGGCTAATTGTTCTATTGTTAATGGTTGTTCAATAATTTTCTCGAAAAATAGATTACTAATTTAGGTACGGCTATCATCTTTTGTTCTTAAAGGAAAGCGAGGCTGATCTTGTAAGAATGAGGTTTTATATATCGTTCGCAGCATCTCAACAAATAATTGGATAAATAAGCCTTGTACTTGTACATAGCTACCAAAAGAAAGCTCGTGTAATTCGTTGTCGATCAAATCTTTTAATGTAAACAACGCACTTACTTGCTGTAACAAGGCAACGGGCTTCAATAATGTTAACGCTCGCAGTAAATCGTCAGCTTCGGCTTTTGGGAATAGGTCATCAACAGATTTTCGTATCGTATAAGTGAATTGCATATAAGTTCTCGCCAAATCTTGGCATCCATCGAATTACAGCGCATTTAGCAGATTTGAATAATATGAAAAATGGGGGGAAACTTAATTATGTAGAGTACTCTAGTTCTCTGAGTATATTTGCAAAAAACGGCTTCCTTTTGCCGAAACACGAAACAAGTGAATGGAAAGTAAGTGTGATGTATGTCAGAGTTCAACAACCTACGAATTTATGAAAAACTAGGCTATTTAATACCTGTGGAATTCAAGATAAATCCCTATAATTTTTGTCCTGCTTAGTGTTGACATTCCAAATTTATACATAGAGTGGGTAGTGGGCGCAAGCATGTGGAGGTTCGAGGCTTATTGACTGCACTATAATTAACTTTAATCGATTTATTCACAGGTGAAATGTTCGGTGATCGGTATTAGTTATATATTTATAAATTCAAAGTACTAGACTATTATGATACTATGTTCATGATTGTGAGGTGCTTTTTTGTTGTTAAAATTTGAAGTTTTTATAGTTAGGAATGATATCAAAAATTTATTAAAGAATTCAATTTTATAATTCAAACAATATGTAAGTAATACTTTTCTGTAAATTTTTTATGTAAATTACAAGAATTTAATACTTTTAAAGTGAATAATTCCATAATAGCTATACATCAACAATGGGATATGTTACCATTTAATGGGCGAATGTGATCAGCAGATTAATATCTGTTCATCGTTACGTGCTTGAAACTATAGTTAGGATATCGTATAGCAATCTTATAAAGCAGCGAAATCGCTGCTTTATTATCATCGCAAAACAAAATTATTATTTATATAATTTCTTTTTTGTAAATGTAGTAATGAAAAATAGCGATGTTCGTAAAAGTGAAATTATCTTTTATCACTCCACTGCTGTCAAAATTATTTTCTTCTATTCAATACTGGTATTAACTTAGAATAGATAGTAGGTCTAATCATCAAAAATTAGTTAATATATTAATCTGTTGACAAATATTAACAACATACAATATACTATATCTAGTGAATATAACTATTTTTAGAATATTTACTAAGTGAACAGTAAAAAAATATAACACAAATAGGAGGAATTATTTAATGAAAAAGTTAAGAGTAAAAGTAGCGGGTTTTACGGCAGTTGTAATGATGATGGCATTATCAGGTAGTGCATTAGCTGCAGAGGTTAATACAAGCGAGTTTGGTAAGTTTACTTACAATTTAAGCAAAAGCGGATCAACTGTTACGGCATCTACGTCCATAGCTAACTATACTTCTTCAACTAAGGTTATTACAACTTTAGAAGTGCAAGAAAATGCAACAGGTAATGTATTATTTAATTCATCTGTTACTAAAACTAACAATAGTACAGCTTCTATACAAGCAACAAATCTAACTTCCACTAAACTAGCTGCGTTTAGTGCACATGAAGCAAGAGGGCAGAACAGTGTTGTGAAATATTTGGCTGAAACATTCTAAACATAGAAAAAAGATATTGATATGAATCAAACAACATGGCTTTGGAAGTATGCTATTCCATTGTCATGTTTGTTTTATATTAACTACTATGATATTAAGAGGTGAGCTGATGAGAAAAATAAAAATCTATTTCTGGTTAATTGGTTGTACTTTTGTATTACTAGCAGGATGCAGTAAAACTTCGGAGAGCGTGAATAATGGCAACAATGCTAGTAATGGGACAAATAATCAGCTAGTAACGCAATCTCCTTTAGATATATTTGACAATCAAACTAGTAATAGTACTCGTAGTATGGGGAGCTTTAGCTTTGGTTTTCAACATGCAGACAACGGTGAACGAGCTTTATTTGATTTTACTGGAGAACCTATTAGTCTACCATTTTATGCGACAGGTCAAGACGAGGATGTTCATTCTGAGTTTGGACTAATATTGTTAGTAGATGGTCAAATCCAACCTTACACTATCAAAAAGGGAAATGAGATAATCAGTGAAGAACAAGTGATGAATCAGTTTACCTTAGCACACGAAGAGACTGTCGAGTTTGATGCAGTGTTCACTCCTCAGTCAGGAAGAAAAGGGGAAAGAGTAGGAGTAGCTTTTGTAACTATCCTTCAACCAGATTATCAACCAGAAAATATTAAAAATTCTAACTTTGGTATGTATCATCATTTAAGCAGCACTACATACCAAGAGATAGAGATGAAAGATAACGGTACTGGACAGAAGAAAGCTTACAAAGAAACAACTATGGAAGATATACCACAAGGTATATTGGATTTGGGAGAAAATGTAATAATAGATGGAGTAGCTAATTATTTAGATGCTGGTGCTGTTATTAAATTAATAGGAACTGGTGAAGAACAGGATCCCATTGTTGCTGTAAACGGGAAGACCACCTTTAAATTTCAAATATATGGTGGTGTAGAAGCAACGTATAATACGACCATATTTATTAACCATCAACCTGTGAAAGTTAACGGTAACTACGATTATATAACAACGAAGACTGCTAAAGGTAAACTAACTACAGTTGCAGTAGAGATAGATACTACGGAACTAGAGGAAATAAATACAATTTATGCAGTAACTGGTATGAGTGAGCGAGATTATTTAACAGATAACGTTACACCCCATAAGACGAAATCAAGGCTTCTAATAAATAAGTAATGTAGGAGGAGTAAAATAAGTGCGCATAACAACTATTATGACAGTTCTTATTGGAATAGTGATGTTGCTGTTAGTATCCTGCGAGCAATCGCCTACAAATAATCATCAACCAGAAGCGTTTCAACAACAAAAAGAAGTGACGGAAACATCTATTAAAGCGGAAGATGATACTCCATTATTTATGGAGATAAAAGTTGATTATGTAACGAATGAACTAATGTTGTATGATCGACTGAACAATAAACAGGTGCAGAGCGTTGCTTTAGAACCACATACGTATGTAGGATCTATGAAGCGAATAGATGAAGGTTATGTGATCGAAATGTTTGCTGGTAATGAGCCTACTCAAGTACAAAGAAAAAGTGGAATGGAAATTGTATATCCGCCGAGCACATGGCAAGGACTCACTTATCATATCTATGATGAGCAGCTTAAACTAGTAGATGAAATAGAGGTTACGAATCTACTACCAGAATCAATGCAAAATATAAACAACTTTAAGGCAGTTTCTAAAACAGGAGATATATTTCTTTGGTCTAATGGCTGGGAAACATATACATATGAAATCGGTACGCAGCAAATAGAACAACTATCAGATGAAAGTCATCCATTAAGCTGGGATAAAGCAGCATTTACTCATGACAATAAAGGTATTGTATTTTTTGGAAAAAAAGATGATGGTAATGAAGTGAAATTTCACTATGGCTTTATGGATCGAAGCAGTAAAAAAGTAACGTTATATGAAGATGATCCGCAATTTCAAGGTAATAATATCCAAATATCGGATTATTACGCGATCATTACTGATGATGTTTATATTAATAGTGAGCAGTCAAGTGGTAAGCTATTACTTTTAGAGTTAGAATCCGGTAAGTCCGTAACGCTGCAAGTAGATGATACTGAAAGTACGACAGCAGTCATATCAAGTGATAGTGAGTTTGTTATTGCTGCTAAAATATTGTCCGATAATCAACTACGCGTTCGCCAATATCAGATAAATGAAAAACAGTTTGGAAAAATAGTGAAAGAAGAAATATATGATGTAGAGAACTCGATAGGCAAAATTATTGAAATTAATTCAGATGCTAATAATAAGTATTATCCATTAATAATCGAGCAATCAGGAACTTATCAATCTGTTGTTTTCGTAAGTGAGGGATGAGGGTGGAACTAAAATTAGAACAAATTACAAAACAGTATGGAAAAAAAACAGTATTGCAAGGGATAAGTACAACATTAAGTGCAGGAGTATATGGTCTATTGGGACCTAATGGTGCTGGAAAGACGACAATGATAAGTATTCTTATTGGGATTTTGCGTGCTGATCAAGGAACGGTGATTTTTAATGGAGAGAACATTGCTCTACTAGGCACAGCATATTTAGATAAAATAGGGTATTTACCGCAATACCCTATTTTTTATAAAAACTTTCGAGTCGATGAGTTTTTGAAGTACATGTGTGCCGTAAAAGGTATACCTCAAAAACAAGTGAAGACGAGAATTGAAGAAGTATTAGAACTCGTTAATTTGACGGATGCTTATAGAAAAAAAGTAGGTGCTTTATCTGGTGGAATGCGGCAACGATTAGGTATTGCACAAGCTATTCTTAATCATCCTGCTATTTTAATATTAGACGAACCAACAGCAGGACTTGATCCAACTGAACGCATTCGATTTCGTAACATTATTGCTAGATTAGGTAAAGATAAATTAGTACTATTAGCTACACATATTGTATCTGACGTGGAGTATATAGCGAAAGAAGTTTTGATTATTAATGAAGGTAAATTAGTGTTACAAGGGAAAGTAGAGCAGCTAGAAGCAACTATTGCAGGTAAGGTATGGCATGTATTAGTGGAAGAAGCGGAACTGGAGCAGTGGGTAGAGAAATATCAAGTTCGCAATATAAAGAGACAAGGAGCTAAATTTCAACTAAGAATTATTAGTGATCATAGACCAGAAGGAGAAGCCAACTTAGCTTCACCAACGCTAGAAGATATATTTTTATCTTTATTTCCATAATTTATGTAGGAGTTGAAAAATGTTACGACTAATATATTATGAGTTGCGCAAAAATTATTGGAAACGTTATATACTCCTTACGACTCTCCTATTTTTAGTATTAAATGTACTGATGATATATCGCCCTTATGTATCAGGGGATGGTCTAATGGAGTACTTCATGCCTCATACACAAGAGTTTGAAACAGAGTGGACTTTTTATGAGGAAATGCATCAAAAATTAGATGGGAAAATTACGAATGAACGAGCACAATATGTCGTCGATGAATATAGCAGACTGAGGGAACTTGTAGCGAACCGAGCTTATAGTCGGGAATATCAACCAGACACTTACACCGGTTATATATGGACTGATTATATGATGATTACCAAATATATTTACGAACCGATGCTATATGCTGTTGAGTACGAAGAAAATATAAAGCAGGTGCTGGATAAAGCTAACGCCAATATTAAATTTTATACAATGCATGAGCTACCTTATGAGTTAGCTAAAAATGAATATATTACGAAACAATATAAGCATCGGGCAATATATGAGTTTTATGATAGTAAGACGTGGGAAAAGTTATTTACTTATCGTTTGTCAGATGCATTTCTTTTATTACTTGTCCTGCTAGGAGTAGTACCTATCTATGTACAAGAACGGGAACTAGATATGGATCAGCTTATCTTATCTTCAAAAAATGGAAAAAAGAATATGTCCATAGCAAAACTGCTATCCACTATTTTATATATAGCAATTTTGGTTAGTATATTTGCTATTACGAATATAACTACTATTCATATCTTGTACGGGCTTGAAGGGAAGGATATGCCACTATACGCGTTACAATCTTTTCAATATACCCCTTTAAATATATCGGTGCTACAATTTTACTGTTTACTGGTCTTTTTCAAATTTACCGCTTTAGTTATGGTTGGCTGGTGGATAGCATTCTTTTCCACGTTATTCCAACAAGTCATTTATCCTTACATACTAAGTTTGTTGTTTATAATTGTTGGTTTGTTTTCAAGTGGTTATTTTGCATCTGTTTCATTTGGAAAAACGATAGTAGCGCTAGCCAGTCCTTTTACGTTATTAAAAGTAGATGGATTATATCAGGAACTATTCGGTATAAATATCGCCAACCATTTTATGTTACGACCGATTGTAAGTCTAGCTGTACAATTGTTCACAGCACTTCTACTGTTGATAATCATATTCCGTTGTAGTACACGAAGTATGAAGTATATTAAGTGGTCTGTTAGGAAAGTTGGTGAGTAGTTTGTGGTTAGAAGAATTTAACAAATTATTCGTGAAGCAAAAAGGTTGGATCATTGTTACGATAGCATTGCTTTTTAAAATTGTAATTACGATACAATCCGGTTATCATACAGAAACGATTATTGAGCGGAATCCTGAGGGGTATCACTATTATTTACAACAATATACTGGTCCTTTAACGACGGAAAAAGAACAACAAATGAAGCAGGAATATGAAGCTGTAGTTCATGCGCAATATGAATTGGATAAGTTGTCACAGCAATGGCAAGCAGGAGAAATAGAAGATATTTATTATAAAGATAAAAGTAAACAATATTATGAAAAGATGAGCAACAGTGCTGTGTTTCACTTGTTATATAATCAATATTTCTATGTCAAAGAGGCGCCAAGCGAGCGTTACATTGTCGATGAGCGGGGATGGAATACACTTCTATCGCATGGAATACCAGATTTTTTGTTATTGCTCGTATTGATTATTTTGTTAACGCCACTATTTTGTTACGAATATGAACAGGATATGATATTACTGTTACAATCTAGTAAAAAAGGGAAATATGTTGTTGGAATAATAAAACTAGTGATTGGAAGCTTTATAGCGCTAATGTTAACGCTACTGTTTTATATCGTAGATTGGATCTGTGTCCATGCGATGGTAGGCTTACATCACGGTAATTATCCATTACAAAGTTTAACTTATTTCTCTACAAGTGATTATAAAATAACATTAAATGAAGCATTACTACTAAAGTTGTTACTTCGCATGATCGGATCGCTATTTTTTATGGGTTGTATATCGCTTATAGGAGTAATTAGTAAAAAAACAATTATTACATTGTTTACAAGTAGTGTCCTTGTTTTGTTACCCTTTGTCTTATTGATGGGTCAATCCTTGTTATATTATTTACCTATTCCTGCTGGTTTGCTGGAAGGATCGGCTTATCTATGGGGAGATAAATATACGATTCTCTATGCAACAGGAGGTAGCTCAACGAGACAAATTACTTTTCAAGCGCTAGAAAAGAAAGAATTTCTAATGCTTTTAATGTTCTATTTGCTAGTGACAGTGCTACTGTTTGTGTTTACTTTTAGAAAATATGCAGGTATACAATGGAAAGCAAAATATAATAGCAACTTAGTTAAACTAGGGTTAGTTGTATGTATATTTAGTAGTAGCATAATGTTGCAAGGTTGTCAAAGTAGTGAAAATTCGGATCACATCTTTACTTATCATGTAAATAAGGGAGCATACACTGGAGAAACAGAAAATTATAATGTACATATGCAAATAGAAGATAATGATATTGTAGCAACTAATAAAATAACAGGAGAGCAATTTTCAATAATACGAGATCCTTTTAAGCAAAATTCCAGTAAAAAAATACTATCAATTTTTGTACATGAAGGTTGGACCTACTATTCGACGCAGGATGAAAAGTATGCGGGTATACAAATTTATGGCATTAGTATGGAGAATTTTAAACAAACACTGATTTATTCCAACATGAAAGAAAATCAAGAAGAATTTTTTGGTATGCTTACAAGGGAAAACAAGGAACAACTAAGTACCGTTAATTCGTTATTTTGGTTGAACAAAAACAATATTTATTATGTGCAAGGATCGGAATTGTTTATTATGGATCGTAAAACAAACAAAATGAAGCTAGTAACCAATGATGTTGTAACTGGGATTGGAGTTTTTTACTATAATGGCGATGTTTTTTATGTTGATCTTCAATATCGTCTAAAGCGATACCTATACAACACCGGTGAGGTACATACGGTTAATGATATTTACACAGAGGACTTCTATATCGAAGATAATATATTGTATTACAAAGAACTGCTGAATAAGCAACAAGTATCCACACTTAATCTCGCTTTATAATAGGAGCATGAAAAACTTGATCCGATAGCATTACTTACATCAAATAACAATCATTTTCAATTTTTTCAGAAGTAGTAATTAGATTTTTTTGCTAGTATCTGAATTAGCAGGCTTGAAGCATGTCATTATTAATAATTGAAGTGGAGAGAGAGTAGTTGCATAAAAGAAAGCTTGAAGCAATTTGTTAATGAGCATCAGCCTGATATTATGGTATTAAATAGTGATGAGTATGATTGGTTAATGGATGAAAATGCATTGCTCGATATTAGTGATTTGGTGTCTAGCAAAGATTTTGATAGAGAAGAGATACTTCCAGCTGTGATGGAGTACTTAAAGACGAAAGGAAATGGAAGATTATATGGATTGGCACCAACGTTTTTTAGTACAACGCTGTTCTATAATAAAGATCTTTTTGATGAACTTGCAATTCCATATCAAACTAATCATATGACTTGGGATGAAGTATTTCATTTGGCAAAGAGGTTTGTTGGGCAGGTAGAAGGTGTAAATGGCATATCGCAGCCATTTCAAAATGATCCTTTTAATTTCGTAAAAACTATTGCTGAGTATAATGGCGTGAAGTTGTTTGACCACGATCGTAATCAGTTGGTGATGGATAGTCCGGATTGGCGACAGATATTTGAATTAATTGTTAATGCTTATAAAAATAAATTAGTTTATGAACCAAGTGAGACAGCGAAAGTACATAGTAACATGCAAGATGAAATATTAAGTCAACAAAATGTGTTTCTAGTGGGTCAATCGGCGATGACAGTGGATAATTATTATTTGTTAAATATGATTGAAAAAGGGTCTAAACCGGTAAACTGGGATGTTGTTACTGTACCTATAGATGAAAGAAAACCAGATACTAGCAATGGCTTTTTCGTTTCCAGTATTTTTGCAATTAATCTAAACACGAGTAAGCTTGATATGGCTTGGGAGTTTATGAAGTTCGTTAATGGTGACGACTTTGCACAGTCATTAAGTAAATCGTTCAAGAACAAAGTATGATGCCACAAGGATTGCAACATGCTATCTGGCAAATTGCCGATCGTGAATTAACAGAAGTTCTTACTAATAATAAGACATTAGATGATGCGATAGCGACGATACAAGCGGAAGGTGAAGTTTCGTTAGAAATATTGCAATCAAGTAAAGAGAAATAGTGTTGTAGGGCATGCCCTATTTGACACATACGTCTAGTGCTTTAAATTAGAAAAGCTTGAGCCAAATAGATATGCAAACCCTGTGAATACTTTTGAAGTAGTAGACACAGGGTTGTTGGGCGTTTGTGGTCATTAGTATAAAGTTGCAGTGTTTAAGCTGGGAGAAAATGAAATTCGACAAATTTAGCACGAATGTATGTTCTGTTTTTTGGTGTAAAAAAAAGTTTTACTAGTGTTAGTTGAACGAGTGTAAAAACTATTGGTCGATGGAATAGCTTACTTCTTCTTTGGTTCCAAGTCGTTCTCGAATCGTTGAAACAGACAGTGGTTCAAAGAAAATAATATAGTTTTTCCATGTTGTGAAAATGCCGTATTTGCGCTGATAGTATTCAATCGATTGTTGCAAAAAAGATTCGGTAACATTGAGCCATTCTGCGATGAGGTGTCTGCCAACATTGCCGAGCACAGCGGCGTTTACTAATTGTGATAGTGGAATTAGTTTTTCGTACGCCCAATGACGAGCTTTTAATTCTTGTTTTCGATTGCGAATATCTTGTTGATCGAGAATATGACCTTGACTTGTATAGTAATGTCCTAATTCTTCTGCAAGTACACAGCTTTTTTCTACTTCGGTTTCTATTCCTTTGTTTATCCAAATTGTTTTATCCGCATATAGTCCTTTTGTTCGTGGCTTCATAGGCATTTCGTAGATGTCAATTCCTTGTTGCATGGCCTCTTTTACCAATGCATCATATGCCAAAGACGTCACTCCTGTTATTCAAATTCTGAGCGATAGCTTGATGTAGAGGAATACTATTACATCGTTTAGCCAGTCGATTATTTTTCTTGCCGTTTCATTTTCACAAATCGTTTGAATGCTTCGATTTCTTCTAATTCTTCTTCTGTCCATTCTTCTCCATCATGATGTGCTGCGATTGTTTCGATTTCTACTGAGTGATTGATACCTAATAAATGATCGAGCGATACATCGAAAAACAATGCCAATTGTCGAACGTTTTCTAAACGAGGATCACCGATACCGTTTTCCCATTTAGAAATCATCCCTTTGTTAATGGTTGAGCCATATCGTTTGTTCATCTGTTCTGCAAGTTCTTCTAACGATAATCCTCTTGCTGTACGTAGTTCACGAATTGCTTCACCAATTGTACGCATATTCGATGCTCCTTCATTATATTAGATCTACTCCTATTATAAATAATATGTTTCATAAAAGCAACATTTTAAGCTATCAAATGAAATTTTGTTGTTGACTTTGAAACTTTTGCTGATTATACTTAGTTTAGTTTCGAAAAGGAAACACAATGTACGTGAAAGCTGTCAATAATAGATATTCTATTTATTTTATTTGTGTTGCTATTTTTTTTTACTAATTTAGTTTCTAAAATGAAACAACAAAGGGAGAGAACAAATATGAATTTTGTTACTTTATACTATGATATTACGAAAGAGATTGAAATTTATGAACTACGTTTGCTAGATTTGGAAATAGAGTTGAAGGCAGCGGTTAAGTTAATGCATAAGGGGAAGTTGCCATCTGCGACCCATCCGGTGTTTGTTTCTTTGGATAAGGCAGCAGCGCAATATGATATTGTCGTAGAGAAAATTCAAGAAGTGTCGAAACGACTCGATGAGAAGAAGCAAATTCGAGATCGGATCGAAGAAAACATTAAAGATTTTAAAGGTGTAGAGCACCAAGTAGCTTATATGCGAGACATATTACTGATGCCGCTGGGAGCGATTGCTGATGAATTAGGTTACTCCTATAGTTTTATAAGTAAGATTAGTAGTCGGTTGAAGAAAATGATGCGCGTGCCTTCGGATATTGTGGAACAGTTATGAGTTGTCAAGATTAGCGAGCAGCGTCTAATACGTTTGTACTACATCTATTTATGGTTGTTGACGCTCTCGCTTATGTCGTTTATTTCTATTTTTAAGGAGCAACTAATTCGACCTTTATTCGGTCGGGGTCTTCGAAAAACAGAGCATAGTAATTTTCTCCACCGGCGAAAGGATGTTTATCTTCGTAGAGCACGGTCATTCCCTTGGAACGAACCATTACAGTTAACTGATCCACTTGTTCTTTCGAAAGCGCATGGAATGCTAAGTGGTTCAGTCCTACCTGACAACGATTGTATGGCACATCCAAATGTTTTTCTTTTGCTTGAACAAACACCAGGTAGGTATCTCCTAATTTCCAACTACGACCTTCTTCCCATTGTTGATATGGCGCATAACCAAGCTCTGACAGAAACCATCCCCAGAACTCAGCCGAACGGTTGAGGTTTGACACGTAAATTTCAATATGATGTAATAATCCCAAATGATTCATCCTTTCAATTTCTTATCGTTTTTAAACAACTAGATTATTTCTTCCTTAGATAAACCGTAAACTGTGTATAAAGTTCTAACTTAAGTAGTGCAAAAAGAGTGAAAAACAAGCTTGCCAAAAGGTGTTATAGTAATATCATAGCAAGTTGTTCCTCTTCCGCAACTGCTTCCATAACTGCTCTACATAGTATCCAATAATAGAAGGTCATTCGAACTCGGATGATCTTTTTTGCTGGAAAAAGAAGTAGATGGACTAGTCGCTGTTTAAACAAACGATGCGAGTTTCTTCCAATCTGTTGGAGCAGTTATAAAAGTAGACACAACACAAAGAGTGCAAAAAGAGTGAAAAACAAGCTTGCCAAAAGGTGTTATAGTAATATTATAGCAAGTTGTTCCTCTTCAACAACTGCTTAATAACTGCTCTACATAGTATCCAATAATAAAAGGTCATTCGAACTCGGATGATCTTTTTTGTTTGGGAAAGAAGTAGGCGGGGTGCAACAGTCGTTTGAACAAACGATACGAGTCTCTTCTAATCTGTTGGAGCAGTTATAAAAGTAGACACAACACAAAGAGTGCAAAAAGAGTGAAAAACAAGCTTGCCAAAAGGTGTTATAGTAATATCATAGCAAGTTGTTCCTCTTCAACAACTGCTTAATAACTGCTCTACAAAATATCCAAATATAAAAGGTCATTCGAACTCGGATGATCTTTTTTGTTTGGAAAGGGGTGAGAACAGTGTAAATCTAAGTGAAGCAAAGAGATAGGGTGTTGCAGTTACTGTAACGCTTTTTTTTCTATTGCAATCAATGGAAGTGGGAAAGGAGAGAAGTATGGCGAGTACAACCATATGGAATATGTATGAAGCAGTCAAGTCGCAGCTTCGTCAACAGTTTCCTGAAGAACCTATTGTTGAAGATGAAATAGTTTCGGCAAGTACGTCAGAAGCGGTAGATGCTGTAGCCGGTTTTCGGATGCGGTTTGAGCAAGTGACAGTGGAACAAGAGTTGAAAAGTCGGTACAAGCATGTTTATGCATTTATTATTTACTATTCGTTACCGCAGTCAGTGCTTGAAGGTTCATCTACTGTAGCGACAGCAAAATTGTATGAAGTTGCAGAACAACTGGTACAAGGATTAGAGCGTTTGGAGCTTGCTACACATGTACTTCATGGGAGAGCGATCCAGATTGAAGTGAAAGAAGGGACGTTGCAGTTTCGGATTACCTATTCGAATTATAGTTGGCGTGATAATAATTATGCCGACACGATGGGGCAATTGCAGCAAGAAGGGGGAAAAATGAAGGATGCATAAGCATGAACAGGTGGAGCAAACGAAGGAAGCTGTGCCAATTCAATTTCTGACCAAACAGCATTTGCAAAGTAAACGATGGACAGGAATAGAGCGAGATGTTTTAGCTAGTATTTTGGAAAAAGAGCAGTTGTATACGATTGGGCAAGTAGAAAATAAACTAAAAACATATATGAAGAAAGGCGTGAATTAAATGGCTGGAGGACAATGGACAGTTCAAAATAAGGTGAGACCGGGAGTATATATTAATTTCAAAGCACAGCATAAAGCGTTAAATAGTGTGGGAGAACGAGGGACAGTAGCATTCCCTGTATCATTGCCATGGGGAGCGACGGAACAAGTAATTGAACTTGATCACCGTACGTTTTTGGAAGATGCTCAAAAATTACTTGGTTTTCGAGCGACAGATGAGCGGATTCGTCATATTGCAGCAGCAACTTCGCATGCATCAACTGTTTTACTGTATCGACTTGGTGGTACGGATGCGAAAAAAGCGACAGCTACTATTGGCGAGCTAACTGCGACAGCGAAGTGGGGAGGAGAGCGAGGAAACGATCTCCGCATTGTTGTCCAACAAGATATTGATGAGCAGGATGTGTTACAAGTTGTAACGTTGCTTGGTATGGATGAAGTAGATCGACAATTAGTAAAAACAGTGGAACAGCTTGTAGATAATGCATTTGTGGACTGGACAGGCACTGGTGAACTTACGGTTACGGCTGGTATTTCTTTGAGCGGTGGTACAGGAGGAACGCAAGTTGGTGCTGATTTTGCAGCGGCGTTAGCTAGTTTTGAAAATTATAACTTTAATGTACTAGGCATTCCGCAGACGGATGTGTCTAGCAAACAAATTGCAACAGCTTATATGAAACGACTACGTGACGAAGAAGGGAAAAAAGTAATTGCGGTTGTATCCAATTATCCCGATGCTGATTACGAAGGAATCGTTAGTTTGCATAATGGTATTGAAACAAGCGATGGACTACAAGTGCCAGCTTCTGTACTTGTTTGGGAAGTTGCAGGGATGCAAGCAGCGGCATCTATTACTGAATCGTTAACGTATACTGCTATTCCGAACGGTGTTGCTGCCTATCCACGATTGAATCAAGCGGAAACGATTGCTGCACTAAAAGCGGGAGAGCTTGTACTTACTTCACTTAATGGTCGAGCAGTTATCGAACAAGATATTAATACACTGACAAGCTTTAGTGCAGACCGCAGCAAGCCATTTGGCAAAAACCGCGTTGTCCGCACACTAGATACTATTGCTAACGATATTAAAGAGTTATTTGATCGCTATTACATTGGTAAAGTGGCGAATGATAAAGATGGTCGAGCGTTGTTATTCACCGAAATTAGTTCGTATATGCAAAAGCTAGATGATTTGGGTGCTATCCAAAACTTTGCTTACCAAACAGATGTACAGGTGGACGCTGGCGAGAATAGTGACGCTGTAGTCGTACAGCTTTATGTCCAACCAGTGGATAGTGTTGAAAAAATTTACATGAATGTGGAGGTTGTTTAATATGGCTTATATGAATGAAAGAGATGCAATTAGTGGGAAATCGGCAAAAGCATTTATTATTGTAGGAGACACACGAGAAGAATTGTTTTATGCAAAATCGCTTGAGGCAACGATTGAAAAAAATAAAGTAGATGTACCAGTACTAGGAAAAGCTAGTACACCAAAACGATCTGCGGGTTGGAGTGGAACAGGGACGCTAACTATTTATTACGTATCATCTAAATTTCGCTCTATGATGCAAGAATATATGACATCTGGTAAAGATTTTTGGTTTGATTTGGTAGTCAGTAATGAAGATTCAAATTCAACAGCAGGGGAACAACGGGTTGTACTTAAAGAGTGTAACCTAGATAGTGTCATCGCTGCTCGTTTCGATGCTAGCTCAGACGATATGCTTGAGGAAGAAATGCCATTTACGTTTAATGGTTACGAAATTCAATCAGAGTTTAACGCTATTTAAGCAGTAAGCTAATGAAGCCTGGGCATGGTTCCTGGGCTTTTTCATTACTATACAGTCATGCGACACCAATTAAAATAAAACTTTTGGAGGGTATTTAAATGAGTTTACAAAACTTTTTTGCACAAAATGTTCAAGCGGAAATCGTCGAAGAGGTTATTATTTCAGATCGTTTTAAAGATGAGTCAGGTAGTTCGATCAAATGGAAATTACGTACTGTAACAGAAAGCGAGAACGAAGCTCTTCGTAAAGCAGCAACTCGTCAGATCAAAGGCAGAAACGGCACACGTATGCAAGAAACATCGCAAGAAGAATACGTTGGCAAATTAGCGGTAGCAAGCGTTGTTTACCCAGACCTGAAAAATGCAGAATTACAACAGTCTTATCAAGTGATGGGTGCCGAGCAATTGCTGAAAAAAATGTTGTTTCCTGGTGAATATGCTACATTGCTCACGATGGTACAAGAGATGAATGGCTTCGATCGAGACATTGATGAAATGGCGGATGAAGTAAAAAACTAATCAAAGAGGGTGATCCAGAAGCGAACTATGCTTACTACGCCCTCAATGAATTCGGTATATTGCCATGGGAATTTAGTGCGCTGGAACCTGCTAAAAAAGCCGCAATCATCGGTTGTATTAAAGTGCGAATACAAGCAGAACGCAAATTAAATCAAAAACAACGCAGACGGTAATAGGGGGAGGAGGTGTGAAATGGCTAAAATCGGAAATTATTTAAGTTTATTTAATAAAATTGGGTTAGGTTTAAGAATTGGAATTGCAGTAGGAGAAACGTTGGTTAACGTACAAAAGAAGCTTTCTAATTCTGTAGAAAATACATCTAGCGCTACAGGAGCTACCACAACTCCATCTTCAGATCGTCCCACTAATAGTTCCGGCCCAAATACTGGTCAAATAGGAAGTGGTATGTTTCCTCAGATGTTTCAATCTCCTATTGATCAGTTGAGTATACTAGAAAGCAGCTTTGGTGATACATTCTCTGAAGCTAGCGATGGAGCAGTAACGGCACTACAACCATTACATTCTACATTAGATGAAACTTTTGAGGTAGGTAAATTTGATCTATTTTTTAATGCAATTGAAAACGGGTTTACATTGTTATCGGAAGTCGTTGATGGGGTAACTGAATTTATACTCAATAAACTGGAACTTGTCAAAAACAATTTAGGTGAGATTGGGACTACTGCATTAATTGCAGGTATGATGTTTTTATCTAGTTGGCTGCAGGCTCTCTTTCCATTGTTTTTGATAATTGAAGTTATCACATTTATTGTAACCATGTTCAATTTTCTAAAGGATTCCGCAGAACAAGTTGTTGGTTTTATTGCAGGAGCATTTATGGGTTTATATGCAATATTATGGAATATAGTGGCAGGTCTATGGAATGGATTTATAGACTTTGCAGAATTTCTTGTAAATCTTTTTATAGATCCTATTTATACTATAGAAAAATTGTTTTATGATCTAAAAATGGCATTTTATCAATCTTTATACGACATGTTGTTAGGTGTAGAAAACTTTGCAAGTGGGTTTCTGGAACAAATACTAGACGTTGTAAATAAAGCGGTAGGTGGATTGAATTGGCTTGGAGAAGCAATTAGTAAAATTTTAGGAAAAGAGTATAAACCTATGGGTGAGTTCACTGCACCTGATGTTCATACGATGAGCAATAAAATTAAATCTACTATGGATAATTTTAAAGAGCCAACTAGTGACAAAGAATTATTCAGTTTATCTCATTTACGAATGGAAGAGAAAGATGTTGCTGCAGAGTTTAGTAAGGGATATGAAGTTGGAAGTAAACTGTTCAATACGGGGGACAAGGACAAAAATAAAACTCCACCAAGCCCAGATTGGTCGAAGCAACCGGAAATACCTTATTCTGATCAGATTATTCCATACAGCACGCCTGATTCAATTCCTAATTCAACAAAATGTTGCAATGAACAATTTGATGTAAGTTTGTTTACTGAACTGATAAATAAACTATCGCAAGAACTGTCGATTCGATTGTCTGATGAGCTATTAGATCAGTTAAGAAATCAACCATCATCTGGGAAATCTTGGATTCAATCATTATTGGAACTATTAATTACATTTTTGGTTCCATTGATAGACAATCTAATAGATAAAGTATTGGATAAACTGAAAGATTTAATTCCTGATTTAACGTTTGATTTTTCAACTGACAAAACAAATCAGGTAACAAAACAACTAGCAAATGAAATGACATTACAGCTAACCAATCAACTAAATAGTGAGTTGACTAATCAAGTATCAACTACACTAAATTCGGAAGTTACTTTGACAGATCAAACAAATAATTTTATGAATACTAATCATATTAATCCAGGTACTACGCCAGATTCATTTCCTAATGTCACAAATAACAATAACAAGGAAATCGGTGAAGTAAATGACACTATTGATATTAGCAGTGAAGATTTGAAGATGATGCGAGACTTAGCCGAATTAAAGCAAACGCAAAACTTTGTTACGTTGACGCCGCAAATTACGTTTGGGGATACGCATGTGCGGAATGAAAGTGATATAGATACTATCTTTAGTAGAATTACAACACAACTAAATGAAGAAATTGCGACTTCAGTTAATGCGGTTTATGGTTAAGGAGGTGGTACGATGGATGTTTATGCGGTTGAACTGAGCTATAACAATAAAGAACAAACGCTAATTTTACCTATTAATCCCGATGTACTTGAAGTGAGCGAAGCAGGGAATGGCTCCACGTTTGATATATTTGGGCTTGGTCAAGTGAACGTTATTAAAAGTAGAGAGTTAACAGAATATAGTTTTAGCAGTATCCTCCCAGCTTCTAATTATAGTTTTACAACTAAAATTAGTGACCAGTTTATGAAAAGAAATTCGAATGCCTATAATGATATGTTTTCTACTAAAACAAAAGAGGAAGATAAACTAAAAAATAAAGCGGAAACAAGGCAACATCCTCCATATTATTATTTGAAGACAATTGAAGATTGGATGAAAAAGAAACGACCGATCCGTTTTATTTTTATATCAGAAACCTATTATATTAACACTGCAGTTAGTATTGAAAGTTTTGATTGGAAAGAAATGGGCGGTAGTGGCGGAGATATTGAATATACACTCAAGTTGAAAAAGTATGTTTTTTATTCCGCGAAGCGCCTAGAGCCTGTGAAGAAAGAAGTACTGGACACAGTGCTAGGTAAAGCGCTAGGCAAAACGGTAGCGGAAAAGCCTAAAGGTGAGCGACCAAAAGATAAGGTTAAGCCAAAAACGTACAAAATGGTATCTGGTGATACGCTATGGGGTGTGGCAATTAAGTTTCTTGGCAAGGGTGAACGTTATCGAGAAATTCAGAAACTAAACAATATTACAGAGTCTGAAATTTATCGTTTACCTATTGGAAAGGTGCTGAAACTACCATGATCGAAGTTGTGCTTATTAATCGAGATGGGGAGCGCTGGGACATTAGTGAATTAGTTGGAAAATTGAAAATTAAAACGTCACGTATAGGCAAAGCGGGTTCACTATCACTGGATTTTTTGAAAGCTGCTATTTACCAATCGAAAATGTTTAAATACAACAATGGTGATGTTGTTGAAGTACGAAAAGATGGTAAAAGGATATTTTATGGTTATATTTTTGAAATAAAGGGTGGGCGAGATGAACAAGTTAGTTTAACTGTCTACGACCAAATACGTTATTTGATGAATACAGAGACGTATGTGTTTGAAAATGTAACGGCGACGCAAATAGTGGAACGAATAGCGAAAGAATATAAATTGACGGTAGGTAAGTTAGCGGATACGGAGCATGTCATTACACATCTTGTCGCTGATGCACAGAAACTACTAGATATTATTGATAAGGCAATAGTACTCACTTTCCATCATAAGGGGAAAGACTATTGCCTGTTTGATGATGCTGGAAATTTGAGTTTGCGCTCGATTGATGAAGAGGTTACTGATATTGTTATTGGTCCTGGTAGTTTGCTATACGATTATTCGGTTAGCGAATCGATTGACGAAGATACGTACAATCAATTTAAATTGTATCGAGATAATGAGGAAACGGGTAAGCGGGATATTTTTATGGTGAAAGATAGTAATAATATTGCCCGCTGGGGACTGTTGCAGCATCACGAAAGTATCGATGATAAGTTGAATACGGAGCAAATTAGTGAGCTGTTGAACAATTTGGCTTTGTTAAAAAATCGAGAGACAATTAGTTTGCAAGTTGATGCGATTGGTAATATTGCTGTCAGAGCAGGAATGCGGGTGCGAATACAAATTCCGGAATATAGTATCGATGAAGCTTTATTGGTGAATGAGTGTACGCATCAGTTTGATGGAGCAGAGCATACGATGTCATTGGAATTGAAGGTGATTAAGCTTGACGAATCTACTATCGACAATTAAACAAGCAGCCATGGATGCCGTTGATGCAAGTAACCCCGTATCGATTGTATATGGCGAAGTTGTGCAGGTAGAACCGCTAGAGATCAAAGTCGACCAACGCTTTGTTCTCTCGGCGGGTTTTTTAATTGTGCCAGAATCATTAAAGAAGCTGGAGCTTAAACTGGCTCACACGCATGAATACAGCGACACGGGTATAAACGGTGAAACGAAAAAAACGACCGAGGCTGCTAAATATGAGGAACCAATCGTAATTCGGACTGGGCTGCTTGCAAGAGATAAAGTTATTATGCTTCGTTTGCAAGGTGGTCAGAAATATTTACTACTAGATCGGGTGGTGAAAACATGATACCAAGTCACAGTGATCCAGCTTTGCAGGAGCAATATCGGGAAACCGTGCAGCCGATGCCGTCGCTAACTTGGCGAATTGATCAGGAGCGTAAACGAATTACTGGTAAAATTGATGCGCTCGATGCGATGAAGCAAGCCGTGTTCAAAATATTACAAACGGACCGCTTTTGGCATTATATTTATAGCGATGATTATGGTCATGAATTGAAGTTATTGATCGGTAATCACCCGTTGACCGTACGTAGTGAAGCGGTGCGCTTGCTGGAGGAAGCATTATTACAAGACGAACGTATTCTCGACATTACGGATATGAACATTACGGTGGAAGCAGAGCAGTTGACCATTCATTGTACAGTTCGAACGGAATATGGCGAGTTTGCGATGGAGGTGACAAGAGATGTATGAGACACAAACTTTTGACAACATATTAGATCGAATGCTAGACCGTGTGCCAGATACGATAGATAAACGAGAGGGTTCGGTTATCTACGATGCGTGTGCGCCAGCTGCGATGGAACTTGCTGAGATGTATATTATGCTAGATATTAACTATAATTTATCGTTTGCAGATACTGCGGATGGAGAATATTTGAGTCGTAAAACAGCAGAGTTCGGTGTGAATCGAATGGCAGCGAGAGTGGCGGAGCGAAAAGGATTGTTCTACAATGCGGCAAATGCACTGATTGAAGTACCTGTAGGAAGTCGGTTTGCGATAGAAGGGTTGACGTATGTAGCAAAAGAAAAAATCAGCACTGGCATATATAAATTGGTGTGTGAAAGTGCCGGGACGGTTGGTAATGAACAGTTCGGCTCTCTACTGCCAATCGACTTCGTTGCAGGATTAGCTCGAGCGGTGTTGTCTGATGTGTTGGTACCTGGGGAAGATGAGGAAACCGATGATGCCCTGCGAGAGCGGTTTTACGATGCGGTCAATGAGCCTGCTTTTGGCGGAAATATGGCAGATTACAAACATAAAGTGAATGCGATGGCAGGAGTCGGAGCAACTAAAGTATATCCGGTGTGGAATGGTGGCGGAACGGTCAAATGTACGATCATTGCATCGGACTGGAATGAACCGTCTTCCACACTCATAGCTGAAGTGCAAACGGCTATTGATCCAGTAGTTAATAGTGGAAAAGGGCTCGGACAAGCACCGATTGGTCACGAAGTAACCATTACTGGAGTAGCTGGTGTTGGTGTAAATGTAGGAACGACGTTAACATTAGCCGAAAACGTCACATCAGGACATGTGCAAGCAGATATTGAAGCGGTATTGGCAGACTATTTGTTGGAGTTGCGGCAAGAGTGGGCACACCAAGAGAAACTGACAGTTCGAACAGCACAAATTGATGCTCGAATGTTAACAGTACAGGGTGTAGAAGATGTGATGGACACAACAATTAATGGCGTAGCTGGCAATCTGACGATAGATGTGGACGAAATTCCACTGATGGGGACGGTGGTCATCAATGGCTAATCGTGTATTAAAGCATTTGCCAGAATATTATCATGTCATCGATGACTTTCGGCGATTAGATGAAACGGAGAGCATCGAACTAGATCAGCTGCGCCGTGCAGTTGATCAATTATTTGATGATCAGTTCGTTATTACAGCAGGCTTACAAGCTATTAAACGTCGGGAACAAATGCTAGGCATCCAGTCCGATCCGGCAATCGAAACACTAGATTTCCGGCGGCGACGATTGCTTAATCGCTATCAGACCAGACCCCCATTCACCATTCGTTATTTGCAACAACAACTAGATTTGGTTGTGGGCAAAGGGCTGACGATAGTAGCTGTTGATCCACAAACATTTATGTTAACTGTAACAACCGATATCGAAAACGCTAGCGTCTTTCGGGAAGCACTGCATACGATTAATACGGTGAAACCAGTGAATCTTATCTATCAACAGCAAACACCGTTGCAGTTAGAAATAGATGTTGTAGAACGGATTAGTAGAATGCAAATGAACTGGAATTATAAGTTGGATGGGTCTTGGGAGCTTGGTGCAGAGCCGTTTATTACGCTAGATACAGAGGTGATAGTGAAATGATAACTGCTGAGTTGTTAAATAGTATGGCTAACTATGTAGCTGATCGTGTGACGAAAGTAGTGCTGAATGGAATTTATACCATTACGTCATTTGAAGTGAAAATAGTAAATGATAATCTACTAGCGCTGAATTACATCGTACGAATGACTGATATAAGTTTGATTACGTTGATTGAGTTAAAAGATGATGCAGACAATGTTCTCACCAGTAATGAAGTAAATGTTCCCATTACAGCAGATCATATGATGATGCAGACGATTACAGTAAAGGAGGTGAATTAATATGGCAAAAACAAATTGGACTATGTATGACACGGTAAAGCCGGAGGATTTGAACCAAATTGGTGAAGATGTTAATGAAGCTGTGACGGTGGCTGGTCAAGCAGAGCAAAACGCAAATGATTATACTGACACAGCTATTGAGGGCATTGTTATACCAACACCTGATTATCCAGTAACTAGCGTCAATGCAAAGACTGGTGCTGTTACTCTCGATGCTACAGATATATCAGCTACTGGTGGCACAAACGTTCAAGCTGAGATAAACAGTTTAAAGTCATCTGTCAGTGACGGTAAAAGTAAGGTAGCTGGTGCGATTACTGACAAGGGAGTACCGACACCAGCTGATGCAACGTTTCAAACTATGGCTGATAATATTATAGACATAGAGACCGCAAAACCTTTCCCAGTGCCTAAACTTGGGGAATGGATAAGTAGGCAGGCTATTGGTAATTTTAAATCAGTTGCCTATGGTAATGGTTTATTTGTAGCAATTACACGTTTCGGTGGTGACTTTAGTGTAAGTTCAGACGGTATAAGCTGGTCTAAGGTTATAGTCCCTAATAAGGCATGGCTCTCTGTATCCTATGGCAACGGAATATTTGTTGTAGTCAGTGGTACTGAACTCGCCTATAGTCCTGATGGTTTAAACTGGACATTAGCTTCTGTTTCATCTCCCGGTATTTCAATTTCCTATGGAAATGGGTTATTTGTATTGGTAGGTGGTCATGGCTTAGGTTATCAAAGTAGAATAATGACTTCACCAGATGGAATTACGTGGACTTTAAGACAAGTACCTTCCGAAGCGGCAGATAACCATTGGTATTCTGTAACCTATGGAAATGGGTTATTTGTAGTAACTGCTAGTTTAGGTGATTCTAATAAAGTATTAACGTCACCTAATGGCATTACATGGACTACTAGACAAGCCGCTAGCGACAGTATTCAGTGGTTGTCTATTGTTTATGGAAATAACTTATTTGTTTCGTCTAGTAGCAATAGTAATATAATGACTTCACCAGATGGAATTACGTGGACTTTAAGGAGAGTTCCTAGTGGATTCAGTACATCTGCTATACGTCTTTCCTATGGGAAAGGTATGTATATAGGTATTTCAGGTCATAGTCTAAATAAATTCACGTATAGTTATGATGGCATAGTATGGTTTATAGGGCAGGTGGTTGAAGCTGATGGGTGGCAATCGGTAACTTATGCCAATGGATTATTCGTAGCGGTGGCAGATAGTGGAACTGGCAACAGAGTAATGACCGCTACAATTCAAGGTTCAGCTTTCGGAAATGCTACGCCTAATGACGTATTGCTTGACTCAACTTTTAGCAATGGGGAAGAGTTAGGATTAGTAGGTAGAAGGAAATTTGAAGTATTTGATGTAAGGAATATTGCATCAAGACATTCCGTTGCTGATATTTATTGGCGATCAGTAATATATGGTAATGATAGGTTTGTTGCTGTCGGTGTTAAAAAAGTAATGTCTTCTACTGATGGTGTCACTTGGACTGAACAGCAACCAGCACCGTCCTACTATACAAATTGGTATGCTATAACTTATGGCAATGGATTATTTGTAGCTGTTGGCATGAGCGGCACATTTGATAGAGAAAGAGTAATGACATCTCCTGATGGTGTCAACTGGTCTATACAGCTTGCGCCTATGGGAGATACTAGCTGGATAGATGTCACGTACGGAAATGGGTTATTTGTTGCAATAGCTAGCTCCTATACAGATTTACAAAGTGTGATGACGTCCTCTGACGGTGTCAATTGGTATTTACGTACAGGTGCATCTGAAGCAACCTGGAATTCTATAGTGTATGGAAATGGCATGTTTGTTGCAGTTTCTACTTTAGGTATTAGTGCAGGTGACAATAGAGTAATGACCTCTCCTGATGGTATCACTTGGACTGCTGTACACGCACCTACGGACAGGTTTGAGTCTGTTGCATACGGTAATGGGATGTTTGTTGCTGTTGGCTCTTCGTCCAACAAGATAATGACTTCACCAGATGGTAGCGTTTGGACTTTGCGGACACACCCACCCAATCAAAGTGGGTGGCAATCTGTAACTTTTGGGGACGGTCTGTTCGTAGCTGTCGCAAATCGTTCGGGAGATAAACTTATGATGTCTGAAAACGGTATAGATTGGACTACGATAGTCACGCCTGATAATGAGTGGTCTAGTATAACCTATGGTAAGGGGTTATTCGTTGCTGTTGCTACTTCTGGAACAGGTAACAGAGCCATGTCCATAGAAGCGGTAGGCACATTATTAGCAGTTTAAACTAATTTAAAGGAGTGTTTTAGATGAAAGTAATTACACAACTCAATACGAACATTATTATGGATATTGCAGACGAAACTGCAATGGTAGGTAGTGACACAAAAGTCGTTAAAAATGGAGGAGTATACTTTATTGGATTTGCTGTAAATGTTCATGATGTAAGCCATATCCCTTCCGTAGTGAAGCCTAGTACGCATTGCTATGATGGATTGGAGTTTACAGAGAACTCTAATTACGTAGAGCCTTATTCACCAGATGCGGATATTAATGCACTAAAAGCAGAAAATATGGCTTTATCAAATAAAGTAGATCAGCTTGAAACTGATAACGCAGAATTACTATTATCACTAGTAGAAAAAGGAGTGCTATAAAATGAATTGGTATAATACTCTTAAACGACACTATGATGCAGGAAGGTATACAGATGACAATGTTGTAGTGTTTGTGGTAGGCAATAAAATCAATCTGGATGAATACGAACAAATAACAGGCAAACCATACACCAACTAGGTGTTATTTTTTTATTAGGAGTTGATTAAAGTGCTTAAATTATCCAAAAATGCAATATTAACTGACATTATAACGGACTCAAATCCAATTAATACCGAACATCCTATTGGCGGCTCATCTGTTGAGCTGCCTTTATGGCTCTTTAATGACCAGAATGACAAACGTTATATGAACATTACTATCAAACCAACGGACGATATTACGCCTGATGATAGTAATTGGATTCAGCTTGCACCCGACAATGCTGGTGTTGCAGGTACGTATGGAGCAGCGGGGGAGCCGCTTGCCATAGCTGATATATCCGACACAGTAGGTCATCCGATATGGATTAAAGTTACTACTCCAATGTTAACCGACAGTGTTAATAAATCGGACATCAAGCTAACTATTGAGGCGAAAGAGTATGCAGTATAGTATTCGAGGTCACATACAGTCGGTAAATACTAATGATATTATATCAGTCATTAATCAGTATCAGTTATGGCGGTTAGTAACACAGTCTAAAGTTGATGATACTTTTTCTTTTGAAGTATGGGTTGGTAACTTGCAAGACAAATCTGCTTTATTTAATGACTTCAAACGAATAGTAGATAGCTATGGTGGTTGGGTGGACTGGCACGAATGTGATCATCATAGTGGAGTAACCGGACCTTGTGTTGTACAAGAGTCATATAGCGTAGGTGATCATTTTGACTAAAATAGTAACGGATGGACTACTGGTATATTATAATGCCAAATGGAACAAGCAATCTGCTCCATATCTAGAGGACTTGAGCGGTAACGATCTGCATGCAGAGATAGACGGTGTAACGCTACAAGGCGATGTGCTGTATTTTGACGGAGTAGATGACAAGTTAATTATGCCGCTGCTGCCAGCTCAAACCTCTTATACTATCGAATTATGGGCGAGTTACATCAAACAATCATCTGCTAACTATATGTTAGTTTTTGGCGATGAAAGTAATGGTTTTCGGATAGACAACGAGTCTGGTATTACTAACTTGCGGGTAATGCAAGCTGGTCAAAGTCGGTCGGGAGCCAATAGTGGCGTAGATTATTCTGGTCAAATGGTACAATATATATTGCTGTATGATGCTAGTACTAAGACGGTTGAACGCTATATGGATGGAAATCCGCTTAGTTCATTAACTTATGTTGCAGATATGCAATTTGATGCTGGGCAAGGTGTTATCGGGGCAAATGGTTTGGCTGGTGGGTGGGGATCTTTTTATGGCGATTTGGCAGTATTTAGAATTTACGAGCGGAAGTTAACACCAACAGAGGTTGTTCAAAATAGAGCAGTTGGCACAGATATAGGGTTAGATGAAGGTCTGGAGGTTAGTTATTTGGCACCAATGAATCAGCAGATCTATAAAGTCTATAGCGACAAGTATGATACGGTGCAACAATTCTTCCTTCCAGCTGCTACTAATTATTCTATAGTCTCAACTATTTATCGTAATATTTTAGCGATGCTTAACACGGAACAACAGGTGAGTAAGCAAATAACCACTTTGTCTCCTACATTACAAACCATATGGTTTCTGTACCAAACAGACTATCCTATGCTGCTGTCGATTGTACCAAGCTATACGCAATCGGTGCATTTCAAAGTGTCGATACAGAGAACGGTAAAAGTTACTACACTAATTACTAAATTGATAAACATTGAGGTGAAAATATGAGCAGCATTGTGCAGCATGATAACGGGACAGAGATTATAGTCACTATAACAGATAACGATAGGGTTGTAGATTTAACTGCCGCAAAGTCGATTATTGCTACTATACACAGAGCTCCTGGCTCCAAAATCACCAAAGAATTTGTAATAGTTGATGCAGAAAAAGGGGTCTGTAAAACGGCACTAACCGCAGATGATGTATCTGTTTTTGGTACGTATACGTTGCAACTGACTGTGTTATTTAATGGTGGCAATGTATTTTCAAGCGAACGTTTTCGGTTGGAGGTTTTACCGTTATTGAGTAAGAATAAGTAATTTACTTTTTATGATTTCTAAGGAGCTGATTTATCTGGACACTATTATCAAAACAATCATTGCCGCTGGCGGGGCAGTAATATCATTTCTACTTGGAGGATGGACACAGCTTATGACAGTGCTTGTTATATTTATTGCTATTGATTTTCTGCTGGGGGTGACTTTGGCAGCAAAAGAAGGGAAAGCCGCCAGCCGAGAGTTATGGTTAGGGGTCACACGTAAGATAGGGACACTTTCCATTGTAGCAGTAGCTCATATGTTAGATACAATTATAGGAGATGCTCATCTGATCCGAGATGCTGCCATCTTTTTTTATTTGGCTGGGGAACTACTTAGTCTTATTGAAAATGCTGGTCAGTTGGGAGTACCTATTCCACCGATTATTAGTAAAGCAGTGGAAGTACTGCGTGGCAAAGGTGTAGAAAAGGAATGAGTGTGCCGCAATTAATTATTGATGCAGGTCATGGTGGCGTCGATCCAGGTGCGTCCGGTAATGATATTGTTGAGAAACAAATGGTATTGGATATATCGTTATACCAATTTCGTAGATTTAAAGAATTAGGGATGTCAGTAGCATTAACACGTCAAACGGATATAACACTAGAACCTAACCAACGTACTACTATCGTTAAAAATAGCGGAGCTAAGCATTGCATCAGCAATCATATTAATGCAGCTACATCGAATACAGCGAGTGGAGCTGAGTTCATTCACAGCATTTATTCTAATGGCAAACTGCCCAAATTAATGGCTAATAGTTTAGCTGAAGCTGGTCAAGTGCTACGTCCTACAACCACGTACAGCAAGCGTAACAGTAACAGTCAAGACTATTATTTTATGCATAGGCAAACGGGAAATGTGGAGACGGTCATTGTGGAGTATGGGTTTTTAACTAATAGTATGGATGCTGATCGGCTGCGAAATAACTGGAAGTCATATGCTGAAGCAATCGTAAAAGCATACTGCTTGTATGTGGGGCATGGTTATGTAGCACCTGTTGTAAGTCAGAAGGAAAGCGATCTAATCTATACTGTAGTTAATGGGGAAAAGTTAGAATTTCAAGGCAAGTTGATCGACGGTGTTACGTATGTCCCTGTTCGTTCTATCGCTGAAGCGCTCGGAGCAAGTGTGAGCTGGGATAGTGAGGCAAGGACTGTAACGATTAATAAATGAAAAGGTACCCGCCCATGGTCAAAATAATATATTTTGTATCCATGGGATTCATGGAATCCATCGAATACGCGGAATAAACAAAACAGTATGCTCTAATTATAACCCGTTCCTTTAGTGTGGATATGCCTCCATCATTGTAACAGTAGAAGTTTTAGTATTTCTATTATCTACTATGTTGGGTAGCAGCTCATACTAACTTGGACGGGTTATTTTTTTTCGGTTACTTGAACAATTAAAGCATCATCTCCACTCAGCAAATGACACTGTTTCCTCCAGTTATGTTGTGCAACGGCATTACATACTCATGAAATACAGTTTCATAGATTCTGTCTTGCTACAGTTGAGCGAAAAGTGCTCTCCTCATTCCTCCAATTACTTCTCTTATTAACGACAACCATTTTTTGCAATATTGCTTTTTCTTCTTCCGTAAAATATAGCGATATCATCTTTACCAGACCCAATGGTCATAGCGAACACAATAATTCCGATGTGAACGATAAAAGCTACTATACCTGTGGCTATTACAATCCCCATAATAATACCTAGCCGTTTGAGTATATTTTTATGTTTCTTTTGCAAAATTGCCCTTCCTTCCTTTATTTGGTACTTATATCGAGCGAATGGGTTATTGTTAGTGTAAGTAAAAATCGTTTTAATATTAATAAAACATCCATTTAAACATAAAATTGGATATAATTAAAGTATAGTAGCTGCCTTTAATGTATTTGAAGCAATTAGGATGGTTTAGTGTTGATTGAGCTTGTTTTAAGGATATCCGACAACTAACCAAACAGATGAACAGATAGATTGTTTTCAGCTGCTTACGATGCCAATGAAATTAACAGGTACTATTAGAAGGGAAGATAGATTGTGAATAAAAAACACATTGGAATAATGGTTGCTTCATTAGCATTAGCTATTACCATTGGGGGAGTTGTGGCAGTTACAGTAAAAGAAAAGCGGTATGATGGGCAAGGGTTCAGTACAGCAGTTTCATCTCAAGCTACTACTTTGGCAGAAGAATTTTGGAATGTTGATTTGATTATACGAGGAACTGTTGTGAGTGAAGGAGAAACTTATTCGCAAGATACAGGAATAGCGACGAAGAGGGGGAATTCTATGCTTATTACGCCCGCTACCATTCAAGTAGACAAAGTTTTATATGGTGAAATAGATAAAACAGAGATAACATATTTACAACATGGTTCAACGGATGATCCAATTGAGAGTGGGAAAATGGTTAAGCCATTAGAAGACGTTCTACTAATTCTAAATAGAACTACTACTGGAGCATATTGGTCATATAATTTTGATGATGGTATTTGGAGAGTTAAGGATGGAAAAGTGAAGTCGGATTCACAATCAGAATTGTTAAATAGTAATGGCGAGAAGGAACAGCAATTAGAGAAGTTTATCCGTAAAATAACAAAAGCAGCCAAGAATAAAAAGAAATCGAGTGACGAGCCAGATATATAAATATAATTTATAAAAGCGATCTTATTGTGATTCGTCTGTCTTAATTATTTCATAAAGAGGTTGGCGAGAAGTGAGCGAGGTTATCTGGTGGAAAAAAACTACGGATCGCCTTTGTGAGAGCTATTTTCCTAATGTAACTTAAACCTAGATGGCAGGATCGTACTTGATAGCTAAAATAAAGCAAGAGCATTGCAATCTAAATATTTAGATTGCAGTGCTCTTTAGTAGTGTAAGAGTTTTGATTGCTCATTAGCAATTAATCCAAGATACAAACAATATATTCCCCTCGACCATCTCCTGGTTTAATGACGCTTAAGTCTTTAAGCCTTGAAAGGTTTTTAGCAATACTCGAGGTAGAAGCGTTTAGCGTATCATCAAATAATTGCCGATGAAATATCTCGCCGTCCTCCATTCTACTAATCAATTCGAACATTGTTTTGGCATGCCCTTTACCGAGCACTTCTCGAATATGTTTTATACGATCATGACGTTGCAGTTCGTTAAGAACCTTAGTCAGCGATGCATTGACACATTCTAAATAAAAAACTAGAAATGGTTTTAGGTTGCCCTGCGTTGCCGCCATTAGCGTATCATAATAATCTTCGATTCTTTTGTCAAAAAACTCTTCTACACTAAACGCATCTTTTATAGTAGCTAAGTCGTTGTGGATTAAACCAACCAAAGTAGAAAATGCTCTCGCTGTTCTTCCATTGCCATCAGGAAATGGATGGATATAACCAATGAAATGATGAGTAATTCCAGATATGATCAATGGATGAAGTATTTTATCATGATTAATGTGGATCGTTTCATATGGACTAGAATATCCGGTTACACTGGTATAGAGCCAAGCAAAGTAAGCCCGCATAAGCCGCGGAATTTCATTAAATGCTGGAGGTTCATAACTGACCTGACCATCACCATCTTGAAGCGCTACGGGAATATTTCTATAACCCTCTGGATAACCAGTTAAGTCATTCATTAGAGTAGCATGCATGTTGATCAAAACGGGTTCATCCATATCTGAAAAATCCTTGTTGGGATCTAAACTATAAATATATTCATATGTTTGAAACACATTTTTAACTTCGATTTGTGCTTTTTGTTTAATTGACAAGGGGTTAGTTTTATAGTGCTGATAAAGTTGAAATACTTCTTTGAACTCCAGTTTGTTTTGCTCAATTTTGGTAGTGAAATGTGCTGTTCTAATTATTGCTTTATGTGAAATTGTAAGTGTTACGGGATGGTAGTTCAAACCAAGTCGGGCTAATGCTCCAATATTTCTTTCTGCTTCAAGAATGAGTTGGTGGATTTCATAATCGAAGGGATCAACTTTCGGTTGAAAGACTAATTTATTTCCCAATTTATTGAAATGCTTATAAGCAAACGTATATGTCATTTGTACACCACTCTTCACACTATAGTTTCTAACAATACCAATGCATTCTTATTTTAATTGATTGTATGTAGGCTGTACACGTTTTAAAATATTAAACCAGTTCTATTCTTTATTTAGTTTCGCACTAGCCCAAATAAATCCCTGTAAATAACTCTAAACGACCACTCTTCAAATTACATAGTAATATCAATAACGACAAAAGATAGCAGCTGAGTTATAATTGATAATGATAATCATTGATAATTGTTAATAATCGCTGATTATCAACAATTATTATAAATCCAACCTAGTAATCGATCATTATAGACAGTGGGGGAGAGGGACATTTATTTATTACATAGTTATGAAATAGTGGACGTGGTGACGAGTAGTGATGGTAGAGAGATAGATAAAGATGTAGCAATTGTCATGATAGTGGTGGAGGGAGAAGTGGAAGTAACAGTAGATGATCGAATATATGCTTTGTCACAAGATAGTTTGCTCGTTATTCAAGCGAGGGAGAGGTTAGTGATTGCTGCGCAAGGAGGAGTTTATCGGCTCGTTTGTTTTCGTAATTTTTTGTTAAGTTCGACAGCAGATAGTTTAGTTTATAGGCGAGATCATGCACGGTTCAACGAACAATTTATTTGGTATAGAGGAGTAACGGAGGCGATTGGACAATCGTTTTTGACTTTGCAAAAGAAGGCTACAGTACTGCAATTTCAGTTGTTATTAGAACTGATTAATAAGCAATATGAAAATGTGGAGAGAAAAGATGCAGAGCAGCCATTTACAGTGATTGTGGATTTTATAAGGCAGCATGCTGCGGAGCCACTTACAAGGCGATTAGTCGCCAAACGATTTGGGTATAATGCTAATTATTTTTCGGAAAGCTTTAAGAAGGAAGTGGGTTGGGGATTTAATGAGTTTGTGTCTCATGTGAGAATAGAAAAAGCTAAGTTCCAGCTACTGAGTACAACGAAGTCGATTCAAGATGTGGCGAAGGAAGTAGGTTATGAAGATAGTTTATATTTGAGTCGAAAATTTAGTCGAGCAGTTGGGTTAGCTCCGAGCAAGTTTCGTGATCATACACGGCTGGAAAATGTTGTAGCGCTTCAATTTACTGGTTGTTTGTTAGCTTCTGGCATGAAGCCGGCAGCTGTTTTATCTTCTTATTATAATGTGCCGCAATTATTACAACCGCAAGTTGCTGATGTCCAGCAACTCTCTCCTAGTTGGTATAAAGAAGCAGTAACGTGGGAGCAAGGATCGCCTGATCTGATTATTGCTTCTATCCATCATTATCCTAATAGAAATTATATAAAAAGTTTGGAAAGTGTTGCTCCGGTTGTAGCGCTCGAATGGAGTACGTATGACCGTATGGAAGAAGTGCGGATGATTGCTCGTTTAGTTGGACGGGAAGAACAGGCAGAGGCATGGATTGCTAGCTATAAGCAAAAAGTCGTGGAAGCAAAATATCAGTTACGTGCTAGTTTGGCTCCTGCAACTACTGTTGGTTTGTATGAATTGCGAAATCATGGACGTGTTGGTTTGTGGAGTGTGAATACGAGAGGAGCATATAATCTTTATCGAATGTTGCAGCTGCCAGCGCCAGAGCGGATTGCCCAGGAAGTATTGGCGCATAATCGAGATAGGATGATTGAGGAGCAGGAAGTTCCTTTGTATGCGGCGGATGTTATGTTTGTTATTGTCCATTGTTTGGAGCAGAAGCAGCGTCTTTATAATGAACTATGGTCATCTTTGCCAGCGATGCAACAGCAAAAAGTGTATGTACTGGAGTTAGCTGATTTTTGGTCGGGGGAAGGGGTGGCGCTGGAGGGGCAGTTGCAAATTCAGATGGATTATTTACTAGGTACAAAAAAATCTGACATTTATCTATAAGGAAAGACTGATAATTGTCTATAGCTATATGAGTAGTAATTGGTTATTATTCTATTGATAATAATTATCAATATCAACAACCAAGGGGACGGGATGTGACAGCTACATAAGTTGTTATTAGTGATGAAGACAGGAGTAGAGAAAAGGTGAGATTAGTTGATAGACACGACGAAAGTAAGTCGCAGTCAGACAATACAGCGACCGTATGTTAGTAGTCGACCGATTGCCGCAACTTTAATTTTAACGGTAGGTATTATCTTTTTGTTAGTAAGTATCGCTATTTCTATTTCATTTGGCGCAGCAGATATTTCGCTTCGTGATGTTTGGCAGGCGGTATTTCATTTTGACAATACGATCCACGATCAGCAAGTTATTCAAGAACTTCGCCTTCCACGTGTTCTCGGAGCATTACTTGTAGGAGCTAGTTTTGCGGTGGCAGGAGCGTTGATGCAGGGGATGACTCGCAATCCATTAGCTGATTCGGGTTTGCTAGGGCTCAATAGTGGTGCGGCACTGGCGATGGCGGTTTGTTTTGCTTTATTTCCTGATACTTCATATATATGGTTAATGGTATTTTCCTTTATCGGTGCAGCGGTTGGAGCAGCTATCGTATTTGGCGTAGGAACGATGCCAAGAGGCGGATTAACACCGGTACGGTTAGTATTAGCCGGAGCGGCAATTAGTATATTGTTTAGTGCAATTAGTGAAGGGATTTCGCTATATTTTCGGATTGGACAAGATTTAGCGTTTTGGTTTGCAGGCGGTGTATCGGGAACGAGATGGTCACATTTAACGGTATTAGCACCTGTTGTCATTATTGCGATTGGTTGTGCGGTAGCGTTGTCTCGATCGATTACACTGCTTAGTTTAGGTGATGAAATTGCAACTGGTCTTGGTCAAAAAACACAGCTCATTAAATTAAGTGGTACTTTGCTCGTATTAGTATTAGCAGGTGCGGCTGTATCTGTTATTGGTCCAGTTGGCTTTGTCGGTTTAATTATTCCACATCTTACGCGTTATATTGTTGGTGTTGATTATCGGTTCATTATTCCATGCTCTGCTGTGCTTGGAGCGTTACTAATGGTATGGGCAGATTTTGCTGCTCGTATCATTAATCCACCATATGAAACTCCAGTAGGTGCATTAATATCGCTTATCGGTGTTCCTTTCTTTCTTTATCTCAGTCGTAAAGAAAGGAGAACTTTGTAATGAAGGATCGCAAAGTGAGACGAAATATATATGTGTTACTGACGTTTATGCTGCTTATTATGGTGACGTTTTTTATAAGTGTAAATACAGGACATATTCGATTAGCACCTAATGAAGTATTAACGACATTATTTGGTGGGGGGACGGATAAGCAACATACGATTTTATTTGACTTTCGGCTGCCACGGATTGTTTTGTCCATTTTAGTAGGTGCGGCATTAGCGGTTTCTGGTGCAGTGATGCAAGGAATAACTCGTAACGCATTAGCTGATCCAGGCATTCTCGGTATTAATGCAGGTGCCGGATTGATGGTTTTAATCTATGTTGCTTATTTCCCAGCAGCTTTGGGTGGACATCTGTTAATGTTGCCACTGTTAGCTTGGCTAGGAGCTGCGATTACAGCAACCATTATTTATATGCTTGCTTACAAATGTGGGGAAGGGGTAGCGCCAACGAGGATGTTAATGGTCGGAATTGCTATAGCTGCTGGAATTGGTGCTTTTACAATTGTTATTACGTTAGTGCTATCTCCTGATGAATATCAGTTTGTTGCTACTTGGATGGCAGGCAGTATTTGGGGGAAAAACTGGTTTTATGTTTTAGCGTTACTTCCATTTGTATTAGTATTGTTACCATTTGTTTTTGTGAAAGCTTCTGTTATTAATCTATTAAATCTAGATGATGCTTTAGCTAATAGTTTAGGGGTAGCGGTAGAGAAAGAGCGGCGGTTGTTATTGTTTGCTGCCGTTGGGTTGGCTGGAACAGCTGTTTCTGTCAGTGGTGGCATCGGGTTTGTTGGTTTAATTGCGCCGCATTTGGTCAGACGATTAATTGGACCGAAACATCAGTTTTTGTTGCCAACAGTTGCTGTTGTCGGAGGTTTTTTAGTATTGCTTGCTGATACCGTCGGTCGTTCGATTATTCAGCCGGCAGAAGTGCCAGCAGGTATTGTTGTTGCGGTGCTAGGAGCACCATACTTTTTGTATTTATTAGCTCGATCCAAAAAATAAGGGGGATGACGATACTGAAACAGTTTTTTGCTTATTACAAACCTTACAAGTGGCTGTTTATTGTTGATTTCTCCTGTGCTATTGTGGCGGCATTGTTAGAGTTAGCATTTCCACTAGCATTGAATCGAGTAATTGATGATTTATTGCCGACTGGTCAATGGTCTATTATCTTATTTGCTTGCTTCGGACTGTTAGTTATTTATGTGTTGAGTGGTGCATTACACTTTGTCGTTACTTATTTCGGTCATAAACTCGGTATAAACATTGAATCGGATATGCGCAAAAAGTCGTTCGATCATGTTCAGAAATTATCGTTTCGGTTTTTTGATAATAACAAAACAGGGCATCTAGTGTCGCGAATGACCAATGATTTAATGGATATTGGCGAAATTGCTCATCATGGACCAGAAGATTTATTTATTGCTGTGATGACGTTGACGGGTGCATTTGGTTTAATGTTAACGATTAATTGGCAACTGGCTATTTTGACGTTTATTATTATTCCCTTTTTAATTACTTTATCGATTTACTTTAGTAAAAAAATGTCTGCTGCTTTTTCACAATTTTTCAAAGATATTGCTGATTTTAATGCCCGTGTAGAAAATAACGTAAGTGGTATTCGTGTTGTACAAGCTTTTGCAAACGAGCAATTTGAAATGGATCGCTACGCTGTAAATAATGAACGTTTTCGACGTACGAAATTAGTTACGTATAAAGTAATGGCTTGGAATGCTTCCGTTAGTCATATTTTGCGCAAAGCAATCTCCATTTTTGTATTAGTTTGTGGTACATGGTTTGTTATTTATAAGTCGATGACGTTTGGCGAGTTTATGGCCTTTGTCTTGTTATCGAACATCTTTTTAGGACCGATTCAGCAAATTAATTCCGTTATCGAAACGTATCCGAAAGGAATTGCTGGATTTCGCCGCTTTCAAGAGTTGTTACAAACTGCACCGGACGTAGAAGATCGTGAAGGAGCAGTATCTGTTGATACAGTGCAAGGCAATATTAGCTACAAGCAAGTAAGTTTTTCTTATGAACAAGGGGAACCGTTATTACAAAACATTAGCTTTGCTGTAAAGCAAGGAGAAACTGTCGCATTAGTAGGACCATCTGGTGGTGGAAAAACGACTATTTGCAATTTGCTTCCCCGCTTTTATGAAGTAACTGCCGGCAGCATTACGATTGATGGGATCGATATTCGAGATATGACGTTAGCTTCTTTACGCAAAAACATTGGGGTAGTACAACAAGATGTTTTCTTATTTGACGGAACGATTCGAGAAAATATTGCTTATGGAAAATTGGAGGCGACAGAAGAGGAAATTTGGCAAGCAGCCCGCCGGGCACAGATGGAATCATTAATTATGGAGTTGCCAGATGGATTAGATACATGGATTGGTGAGCGGGGGGTGAAGTTATCCGGAGGACAAAAGCAACGTTTATCGATTGCACGAATGTTTCTCAAAAACCCACCGATTTTAATTTTAGATGAGGCGACATCGGCACTAGATACCGAAACAGAAGCAGCTATTCAGCAAGCATTGGCGGAATTATCCGTTGGTCGTACGACATTGGTCATTGCTCACCGCTTGGCGACGATTAAAAATGCTGATCGGATTCTCGTTATATCCAAAGTAGGTATTGAAGAAGAAGGAACGCATGAACAATTGTTAGCGAATAACGGTTTGTTTGGTCGATTACACCGTGCGCAATATGAGATGTAAACTTTTGAAAAGTGACAATTAAAATAGAGGGGTAGTTGGAATATGAAAAAAGTAAGTTTAGCTTTAGTAATGGTAGCAGCAATGATGATAGCCGCTTGTAGTAATAGTGGAGCACCAGTAACGAATAAAGAACAAAATACAGCGAAGCAAGCGGACAAGGTCGAACCAGTAGCAATAACTCGTATCATTAATACCGTCATGGGAGAAGTGGAAGTTCCAACGGAACCACAACGAGTGGTCGTCGATTGGGACTTGGGACATATTGTTGCATTAGGTATAGAACCAGTAGGAGCGTCAAAAACGACGTTAGACTTTGGCTTGTTGTTAAAACAATTTATTACGGATAAAACAGAAGAAATAGGTCGGGATGGACAAGTATCTTATGAAAAAGTATTAGAATTAAATCCTGATTTAATTATTACATGGAATCGTGAGCAAGTAAGTGAATATGCAAAAATAGCTCCAACCGTAGTATTTGAAACAAAAAAATATGCTAATATGCATGAACAATTACGAGGTATGGGAGAAATATTGAATAGACAAGCAGAAGCAGACAAGTGGCTAGCAGAGTTTGATGAACGAATCGCAAAAGCTAAAGAAAAAATTAAAGAGGCTATTCCTTCAGGGGCTACGTTTTCGATTATCGATGCTGCCACGCTTAAAGATGCTATCGTTGTTGGAGAAGCAACAGAGCGTGGTGGGTTAGCTGCATATCAAGCATTGGGGCTTACACCGCAAGAAAAGGTAAAAACGGAATTAATCGATAAAGGAGAAAGTCGTGCAGAAGTTTCTTGGGAAGCGATTAATCAGTTTGCTGGCGATTACATTTTTCTGATCACACAAGGTGAGGACGTTAAACCGGAATTGCCGAGTACATGGAATTCATTGGAGGCAGTGAAAAACGGTAATGTGATGGAACTATACATGAAAGAGTTTTTTGTAGGTGATCCTGTTTCTACGTTATACCAAGCAGAAATTATGGCAGACAAAATAGTTGCTGTGGCGAAGGAGAAAAAATAATGATTCATTTATAGATTATAAAAGTAAAGTACGGTTAATTGCCGGCGCATTTACCGACGCTGCGCTCGCCGTTAATAATGCGAAATTGTTTATTGATCCGACAGCACCAAAAGTCGCTTATGTCTCGTCTCATAATTATATTTGGAAACATATAAAAGCTAGTTTAACTTTAGTAGAGTTTACGTTAAGCTAGCTTTTTTTTGTATATATTGCTCTTGTATTCAGATCAGTACTGTTTGTTATTTAAAATGCGAACGGATAAAAAATAACCGATCAATATCCAACCGATAACAATAATCGTAAACAAAATTGCAATAGTATATATGTCCAAGTCAGTGAACCAAGTGCTGATTCTTGATACAAATATTAGACTAAATAAAGCAGCGGGGATTAAATAAGAAGCTAATAAATATAATCGAGCTTGTTCCGCTCCATATTTTAAAAACAGAATAACAGCATTTGTACCAAAAATCATGGAAATACCAATGGCTAAACTAGTAGCTATCAATATATTTTCAATTGGCGTTTGTATCAATGCTTCGTTCTTACCTACAATAATTATAGCAATTATACCGAACAATATAGAAAGTACGGCACCTAATAGCGTGAAAACGAGTAAAGAAATAAACTTACTACCTACAATTACTTGGCGTGATAATGGCAATGTAAAAGCGAAACTATTCCAATGATGTCTATGATCTATAGAGAAAGAAGTAGTGCTCATCATACTACATATAACTGTGCCTGTTATAATGAAACCCGTTAATCCGTTACTGGGAGCTAAAGCAAAGGCTAAAATAAGCATCATTAGTAATAATCCACGCCCATTATTAATAACACTATACATATCTTTTAATAGTAATCCTTTCACGGTAAGATCTCTCCTTTAATACTAATCGTTATTAATTCATCCAGCGATAAATTGTCGAGTACGTAATCAGGAAATGCTTCTTCAAAAGTAGCAGTATCATTAATAACAACATGATAGATATCGTTTTTCTGTTGATAAGCAAATATCAGTTCTTTCGGTAATTGGGTGAATTGTTGGTGATGGCAACGAGCGATACCGTAGTGATGCATGAGATGATCTTTATTTTCTTGCAATAATACTTTGCCGTTGTGCATAAATAAAATATAATCCGCTATTTTTTCTAAATCACTAGTAATATGGGTGGAAAATAAAATGGAGTTTTGTTCATTTTGTATGTAATCCAAAAACAAGTCTAATATTTCAGTGCGTACAGCGGGATCAAGTCCACTAGTTGGTTCATCCAAAATAAGCAGTATAGGATGATGTGCGAGGCCAATAATAATGTTTAATTTCATCTTCATCCCTTTGGAAAATTGACGAAGTAATTGTTTTTTTTCTAAATTAAATTGTTGTAGTAAGGAGAAATAGTAGTCGGAATCCCAAGATGTATATATATGTTTCATAATATGATTGATTTTTTCTGCTGATAATTTATCGTAAAAGGCTAGCTGGTCAAATACGGTGGCAATCTGATCTTTCACTTGGATAAAGTCTTTGTTCGGGTCTTCCCAAAAGATAATATTTCCATCATCTTTTTGTAAGATATTTAACAGTAGTTTGATTGTGGAAGTTTTACCAGCCCCATTCTCGCCAATTAACCCAACAATAGAACCACTTGGTACTTGAAATGATACATTTTGAATTGAAAATTGATTCATTTTTTTGCAAAGATTATGTACAGTTACTGCATTCATCTTATTTACCTCCTTTATTCTACGTCATTCATTTGTGTTTGAAACAAATCAACTACTTGCTGTTTAGTTAGTTGCAAAGTATTTGCTAAATGAATTACTTTATCGATACTACTTTGTAGTTGGTCATATAGTTCTGCTTGTAAGTGGGTATTGCAGTCTTCTGTAATGTAAGAACCTTTGGCAAGTAAAGTTTCAATAAGACCTGCTTTTGTTAATTCATCATAAGCACGTTGTACGGTAATGACACTAACCCCTAATTGCTTCGCTAATACGCGGATAGATAAAATAGGATCGCCTGGCCGCAATGTACCAGTTAGAATAGCATCCTTTATTTGCTGTGTAATTTGTTCATAAATTGGAATGTTTTTATTTTTGTAAATAATGATTTGCAATGAATTCAACTCCCCCTTTGACAAAGTGGATAACTGTACTTATACAGTATATACAGTTTACTCGAAAAACTGTAATAAAGCAACTAATAGCAATAAAAGGAATCATTAATTGAGTATCTATTTTTCTAAGATGCTTATTTTTAGTGACCCTCTTTACAAAAAGCGGAATGTGTATTAAGATGATTAAAAGTTGCATTAGGGAAACAATTTTTACTAAGAACATAAATTTTGTTAGGGGGAAAGAAAATGTGGAAGTCGATAAAGGTTTCTCAATTATCTGTTGCTTATGATGGGAAGCAAGTGGTAAGCGACGTTAGTTTTACTATACGAACTGGTCAACTGGTTGGCATATTAGGACCTAATGGTGCTGGTAAATCGACGTTAATGAAAGCGATGCTCGGTTTAGTTCCGCGGGAACATGGCGAAATTCGGTTGGGAACAGAGCCTCTAAAGTCCATTCAAAAGAAAATAGCTTACGTACCACAGCGTTCTTCTATAGATTGGGATTTTCCAATAGTTGTACAAGATACAGTACTACTAGGGACATTCCCTAAATTGTCTTTATTCCGCCGACCTACGAAGCAAGATCGTAAATGGGCATTGCAATGTTTGGAACAAGTAGGGATGAAGGAATTTCGAAACAATCAAATAGGGGAGCTATCTGGTGGACAGCAGCAGCGTGTTTTTTTGGCAAGAGCGTTGGCTCAGGAAGCAGATGTTTTCTTTTTGGATGAACCATTTGTCGGCATCGATGTTACGAGTGAGCAAATTATTATTCGCATATTAAAGCAATTAAGAGATGAAGGTAAAACAGTGTTTGTTGTCCATCATGATTTAAGTAAAGTGACGCATTACTTTGATCATTTAATATTAATTAATAAAGAGCTAATTAGTGCTGGCACGGTAACAGAGGTGTTTCGTCCAGAACAATTACAACGAGCTTATCAAGCTCCGGTTATGGCGTTTAGTGAAGGTGGTGTCGGTTAACAATGGAATTTTTTCAAGATATAATGACGTATTCTTTTTTACAGAAAGCGTTAATTACATCGATTGTAGTAGGTATTATTTGTGGAATTATTGGTAGTTTTATTGTCTTAAAAGGGCTTGCCTTAATGGGCGATGCAATATCCCACGCGGTATTACCAGGGGTTGCTGTTTCTTATATGTTAGGGATAAATTTTTTCTACGGCGCAGTGATGTCTGGTTTGCTCGCTTCGGTTGGGATCGGAGTAATTAAACAAAATAGCCGTGTGAAAAGTGATTCAGCTATTGGTATTGTATTTTCAGCCGCATTTGCGTTAGGGATTATTTTAATTACGGTCGCCAAAAGTGCTACCGACTTAACCCAAATTTTATTTGGTAATGTGTTGTCTGTTCGTTCGTCTGATATGTGGATAACGATTATCGTAGCGATTATTGTCATAGGAGCGGTTTATTTATTTTATAAGGAGCTGCTTGTCTACAGTTTTGATGAAACGATGGCTCAAGCTTATGGTTTAAAAACAGGTTGGATTCATTACGGGATTATGGTGTTGTTAACGTTAGTAACTGTAGCTTCGCTGCAAACGGTTGGCGTTATATTAGTCGTATCGATGTTAGTGACACCAGCTTCTACTGCTTATTTATTAACGAATCGGATGTCTAATATGATTGTGTTATCAGCGTTGTTCGGAGCACTATCAGCCATTATTGGTTTATACGTTAGCTTTGTATATAACTTGCCATCTGGACCAGTCATTGCATTGGTGGCGACCATATTATTTTTAATTGTATTTTTATTATCTCCAAAGCAAGGAGTGCTACGCAGATTTTTGGTAAAACAGAAAGTAAACACGCACAAAGTAGCTTAAAAAAAGAAGTATGAAAAAGATATTTAAAATTGAAACTTAAAAAATGAAAAAACAAGAGAAAAGGGAGAAGTGAGATGAAACGTAACAAATTATGGACATTTATAATGGTGTTGGCGATAACGGCGCTCGTAGCTGCTTGTGGAGGAAAAACGAATGAGAACGGGAATGGTAATCCACCAACAAAGGATACTAATGAGTTAGGTAAGGATGTTGTACAACAAGATCAGTTGCAAGTGGTAACATCATTTACGATTATTCAAGACTTAGCTAGAGAAATCGGTGGAGATGATGTAGCTATTTATAATTTAGTGCCAACTGGAACAGATCCTCATGAATATGAACCACTGCCAGAAGATATTAAGCGTGCATCGGATGCCGATATTTTATTTTATAACGGGCTTAATTTAGAAGGTGGAACAAGTGGCTGGTTTTTTAAGATGGTGGATGCCGTAGGACAAAAAGAAGAAAATATTTTTAACTTAACAGAACGAGTAGAACCATTGTATATTGGAGGTTCTGATGGACATGAGGCAGAGATAAATCCACATGCTTTTATTGACCCAGCTGTTGGAGTAAAGATGGCCGAGGATATGCGAGATGCATTTGTCAAGAAAGATCCAGAACGGGAAGCACGTTATATCGAGCGGGCAACTACTTATATTGAGCGATTAAAAAAGATGGATAAACTTTATGCAGAGAAGTTTAATGAAATTCCAGCAGAGAAGCGGGTGCTTGTAACGAGTGAGCGTGCTTTTCAATATATGACGACCAACTATGGTTTGGAAGAAGCGTTTATCTGGGAAATTGATACGGAAGAAAATGGATCTCCCAAACAAATTAAAGAACTGGTCACGTTTCTAAAGCAAGCAAATGTACCTGTATTATTTATTGAATCAAACGTCGATCCGCGTCCAATGGAAACAGTAGCTAATGAATCTGGTGTCCCGATTGCTGAAAAACGAATTTACTCTGATGAAATTGGAAAACCGGGCGATGAAGTAGATACGTATATGAAATATTTGCAATATAATATTGATTTGATTCATAGTGAGTTAACAAAGGAACGATAGGAATAGAGAACAATCAAACCATTAATTGCCGATACTTGGTAGGTGTCATGTGAGTAAGTAATTTGAATTGTCTTATAAAGGTGTTCATATGTTGATAGCCGATTAGTTCCGTAATTTCACCAATGGATAAAGTCGTTTTTTCAAGATAATATCTTGCTTTCGTTATTCTGAATTGTGAAATATACTCATAAGGGGTTAAGCCCATTTTCCGTTTGAAGGCGCGAATGAATGCGTAAGTGGAAAGGTGAACCACCTGTGCTAGTTGTTGCACCGTCAGTTGCTCCATATAATGCTGGTGAATATAATCTACGGAGTCGGCTATCGTTTTATCGATAGAATCGGATAGTTTGGATGTCGGAATGAAGGTGACATTATGATGCAAAGTAGCTAGAACATCGGTTAATGCTGCTGTCATTTTCAAATCACTATGTATGGAATAGTGCGTTGCGAGTGATAGAATGAGGTCAATTTGTTCCTCCACATTGTTTAAAGCTGAAAAAGGTAATAGCTGTATGCTATGTTTATTTATAATAGTTTCATAATTAGTATGTGGTAGTTCTTCGAAGCGGACCCACTTTGTCTCCCAATTATCTCCCGTACATTCGTACATATGTAATTCGCTACAATCAATAATAAAAGCATCGCCTGCTTCTACAGTTAGTTGTACTCCTCGATAATACAGCAGCCCTTGTCCAGCTAAAGTAATCAGCAGAATACGATGATCTAGCCCTCTCCGCTCTACGCGATAACCTTGCAAACAAAAATAATGTCCACACGCAATGATCCGAATCGGTAACGATCCAGCAATGGAACTAGTCGTATGTAGCAGGTGCAAAGAATCTTCACTAATAATATCAGCAACTTTACTGTAAACATGACTCATCGGGATAACCTCCGCAATTTTTATGTATTTTCAGCTTATTATTATCGATGTAATTTTATCATACCTTAAATATAATGAAAGCAATAGAGGCATCACTTGATGCAATAGAAGGGAGCGTGACAGATGGAAAAACAATCGTTGGATGAATGTTTATATCAAATAGATCGGAACGATAATGTTTGTGTTGCGTTAGCTGATTTGCCAGCAGGAGTAATACGGGTTAATGGAACAGCACGATTACAGCAATTAGATGTGAAAGCTGAGCTGACAAAAGGACACAAAGTGGCTAATCAGTTTATTGCAGAGACACAAGCTATTATAAAATACGGCGTTGTAGTTGCTATTGCTACTACAGATATTGAAGCGGGGGAGTGGGTACATCTGCATAATTGTAAAAGTGCCTACGATGAACGATCAGCTTCGCTTGATTTGCACTCAGGAGCACCGACCGATATTTCTTATAGTTAAAAGGTAGGAGGCGAATGGAATTATTGAATACAAATATAGAGTGGCAAGGGTATGCGCGTAAAAATGGACGAAAGGGCATTCGTAATAAAATATTAGTAATGTATACGGTGGAGTGTGCTTCATTTGTAGCGAAAGAAGTGGGCATACATTTTCGCAATACGAATATCGATGTGGATGTAGTCGGGTTTACTGGTTGTACAGATAATCAGTATGCACTAAATATGTTACTAGCGCTTATTCGCCACCCTAATGTTGGAGCAGTGTTGGTCATTGGGCTTGGCTGTGAATATTTGCAGGCGGATAAATTAGCGGCGATTGCGAAGGAAGAGGAGAAGCCAGCGCAGTCTTTGTTAATTCAAAATAGTGGTGGAACGATAACGTCTATTGCTGAAGCAAAAGAAATGGTTACGATTTTACATGAACAATTAAGGAACAAAACGGTGCGCGTTACTATGTCGGTGGACGAGTTAGTCATTGGGGCGGAATGCGGCGGATCGGACTATACATCAGGTCTTGCAGGTAATGTAGTCGTTGGCAGTGTGTTTGATTATATAGTGGAGCAAGGCGGCACGGCAATCTTCGAGGAAATTGTAGAAGCTATTGGATTGAAAGATATGTTAGTAAGTCGAGGTAAAACGAAGCAAGTTGGTGAGCAGTTGCTCACTACGTATAATAAAATGCTTGATTATTGTAAAAGTGTGCGGCAATATTCTGTTTCACCAGGTAATTTCGCTGGTGGTTTAACGACGATAGAAGAAAAAAGTATGGGCGCTTTTGTAAAAAGCGGTTCGAAACCGATTGCAGGTGTACTGAAAGTAGCGCAATCTGCTCCAGAGCAAGGGTTGTGGTTACTGGACAGCGTACCTGATCCAACGTATATGAGCTTTGGTTACACTAATCCAAACGATAGTGAAGGATTAATGGATTTAGTTTGTAGTGGAGCGCATGTTTTGTTGTTTGTTACAGGTAGAGGAACGGTAGTAGGAAGCGCTGTTAGTCCAGTTATTAAAGTAACGGGAAATCGTCATACTTATCGAAGGATGAGCGATGATATTGATTTTTGTGCCAGTGATATGTTAACTGGGGAAGCTACTTTAGCAGAGCTGACTTCGGCATTGTTTCAGATGATTATCTCGACTTGTCAAGGCGAGCAGACGAAAGCAGAATTACTTCATCATAAAGAATATTATATTCCATATAAATATCAATCGGCAGGAACAAATTGTGAGGGGTGAAAGATTGGGAGATCATAAGTTAAATCGATTTAGTTTAGTTGAAGAACGAGATCCTGAAAGAAGTGCAAAAATATTGGGAAGAACACCGATGGGCAAGTCTGGAAAGCCCGAGGATATCGGATTATAAGCCAAACTATACAAATTACCTCTCACTTTCCTTGTTAAAGTTGGGAGGTAATTGTTATAATGACTCCTCTAATTATGATAGAATAATAGTGATAGTTATTGCGAACATGATTATGTTATAAATGAGGAGCGGGTAGTATGAAGACAATTGGATTGATTGGTGGAATGAGCTGGGAAAGTACGGTTACTTATTATCAAATTATTAATCAAGTAGTTGCTGAAAAGCTCGGTGGTTTGCATTCCGCAAAGTGTATACTTTATAGTGTTAATTTTGCAGAAATAGAGCAGCTTCAACGTAACAATCAATGGGCGGAAAGTGCAGCAGTGCTAGGAGAAGCAGCGAAAAAATTAGAGGTTGCGGGTGCTGATCTGATTGTTATTTGTACAAATACGATGCATAAAGTAGCGGATATGATTCAAGCGCATATTACTATTCCACTTCTTCATATTGCGGATGCTACAATCGAGAAATTAACGAAGCAGCAAGTGTCAAGTGTCGCTTTATTAGGAACGAAATATACGATGACGCAAGATTTTTATAAAAGTAAAATAATAGATCAAGGTATTGCCGTACATATTCCAGAAGCAGCAGATATCGAGATCATTAACACGATTATCTTTCATGAATTGTGCCGTGGACATGTATTAGATGAATCGCGAGAACAATATAAACGAGTGATCGAAAGTTTGGTAGCGAAAGGTGCACAAGCTATTATTTTGGGATGTACGGAAATAGGAATGTTAATTAAACAAGCGGATGTTGCAATCCCGATATTTGATACGACGATTATTCATGCTGAAAAAGCAGTCGAGTTAGCAATGCAATAACGATAGATTTGCAAATTGAGAGATCCGCTGCATGAAACATATAAGTTAATAACGTTGACGGAGGAAGAACAACAGAAGTTGCAACAGTTTCGTGCGGCGTTACGTGCTTCTGGACTGAGAATAAATATCCAATATAAGGTTGATATGAAATATTTCACAAAGCAATTGAAGCAATTGCATGTGGAAATGGGTTTGTAAATATCCGTACCTATTTTCCACCTATTAATAACCGCAAGTAAGGAACTTAACGAGGACCAGTCCTTTCGTAAGTATCCTACTTGCGGTTTTTTTATATCTGTTATGCTGTTTTTTGTTTATTACTCATTCTAATAAATATTTTCACTATTTCGTTGATTAGTAATGGGATTAAACCAAGTACGAATACGAGTCCCCAATCCGCTAAGCTTAAGTTTTGTACTTTGAAAGCATTAGCTAGAAAAGGAATGGAGATAACGGATAGTTGTAATAGTAACCCCGCTATAATGGCTCCAATTAAAAACTTGTTCGTAAATATGCCGACTTGGAAAATCGATTTGGTAGCACTTCTCATCGACAACGAATAGAACAACTGCGACGCTGCGAGGACGACGAAAGCCATCGTTCTTGCATAAGTTAAAGCATCTTCAGAAATATCTTTGGATGTTAAACTAAAACCGAATTCGTTTAATCCAAGGTAGAACGCTACTAATGTAAGGATACCGATGAGTAATCCACCAAGAATTGCTCTTAATCCTGCGCCGTGAGCGAAGAAGCTTTCTTTGGGATCACGTGGTTTGTTTTTCATAATATCTTTGTCACCAGGATCAATACCAAGCGCAATTGCTGGCAATGTATCGGTAATTAAGTTTATCCACAATATTTGGGTCGGTAATAAAGGGATAGGCCAGAAAAATAAAACTGATGCCAGTATAGCGACTACTTCTCCAAAGTTACACGATAGTAGGAAAATAACGGCTTTCTTAATATTTTGATAAATGTTACGTCCTTCCCGTATAGCATGAACAATAGTCGTAAAGTTATCATCGGTTAAAATCATATCGCTGGCACCTTTGGAAACGTCAGTACCGGTAATCCCCATCGCCACACCAATATCAGCGTTTTTAAGTGATGGAGCATCATTCACTCCATCGCCGGTCATCGAAACGATGTTGCCATGTGATTTGAACGCTTTGACGATTTTCACTTTATGTTCCGGTGATACTCGGGCGAATACACGATAGTTATTAATATTTTTACTAAATTCATCATCTGATAGTTGATCAATCTCGGCACCAGTCATACTTTGGTCGATTGACTCGGCGATGCCAAGTTGTTTGGCGATAGCAACTGCTGTATTTTTGTGGTCGCCAGTTATCATAATTGGTGTAATGCCGGCTAGCTTCGCTTCGCGAATGGAATCTTTTACTTCTAGTCTTGGTGGATCGATCATGCCGACAAAACCAAGTACTGTTAATTCTTGCTCCATTTCGTCTGGAGAAATGACCTGTTTCGTATCTTTATAAGCAGCTCCAAGTACCCGTAATGCATCATCCGACATCGTTTCGGCAACGCTCAAATATTGCTGCTTCATTTGTTCTGTTAGTGGGACAACTTCACCATTCACTAGAGCGGTCGAAGATATTTGTAGCAGCTGATCGATAGCACCTTTCGTATGGACACGATAGCCAGTAGCAGTTTTGTTCAATGTAGACATTAGTTTACGATCTGAGTCAAACGGTTTTTCGCCTACTCGTGAATGATCTTGATTGAGTTGTTTTTTACTGAGCCCACATCGATCACCTAGTACGATCAAAGCTACTTCGGTTGGATCTCCTGTCGCTTGCCCATGTTCATATGTAGCATCAGAGCAGAGAACGAAAGAAGTGACTAACTCTTGTTCATCTGTGGACAAAGTCGCTGTATCTACGGTTTGTTCTACAGCATCGGCAGGTAACTCTTTTAGTTGATTAAGTGTGTAGTATTGGACGACTGTCATTTTGTTTTGTGTTAGCGTACCTGTTTTATCAGAACATATAATGTTAACCGAACCAAGTGTTTCGACTGCCGGTAATTTTTTTACAATCGCATTTATTTTGGACATTCGCGTGACACCAAGAGCAAGTACGATTGCGACGATTGCTGGTAGTCCTTCAGGAATAGCGGCAACAGCCAAACTAATCGCTGTCAAAAACATTTCGAATAAGTCACGTTTTTGGAATAGTGCAATTACGAAAATAATGACACAGATCGCAATGGCGATAAAGCCAAGCATTTTGCCTAGTTCCTCGAGTTTTTTCTGTAGCGGTGTTAATTCTTTAATATCTTCATCCAAAATTTTAGCTATTTTACCCATTTCGGTTTCCATAGCAGTATGGACGACAACACCTTCTCCACGCCCATAAGTAACGAGTGTAGACATAAATGCCATATTTGCTTTGTCACCGATAGGTGTTTTAGGATCTTCCAATACGAGCTTAGCATCTTTCTCCGATGGAACAGATTCCCCAGTTAGTGCCGATTCTTCGATTTGCAAATTAGCACTTTCGATAAGCCGTAAATCAGCAGGTATAATTCTGCCGGCATCTAATACAACAATATCACCAGGGACGAGATCTTTTGATTCTATTTCGATTAATTCGCCATTTCTTCTTACTAATGTTTTGGCGGTAGTCATGTTTTGTAACGCTTCAATTGCCTTTTCAGCTTTATATTCTTGGAAAACACCAATAGCTGCGTTCAGCACGACGACTAATAATATAATTAACGAATCTACATATTCACCAATAACAAGCGTAACGACTGCTGCTCCTAATAATACATAGATTAGCATGTCTTTTAGTTGTTCAAAGAATAACAAAAATAAACTTTTTTTCGGCTTCCCTTTTAATTCATTAGCACCATACTTAGCTACTCTGGCTTTAGCTTCTTCTGCTGTGAGTCCCGCTGCGGGGTCAACTTGAAGCTCTTTGAGCACCTCTTCTTCTGACTTGGCGAACCACATGGACAACACTCCTTATATCCTATAGTATTACAATATTACTTCACACTATACGCTAAATAAAATCACCTCAATGATTATAAATAGTCTCTCGGAAATTAAATTTCCGCTTTAGCTCTAGTCTTTCGACTAGGGCTTTTTATTGTTTCACCCCTAAATATGGAGTGCGAACGAAGGTTCCTCTTGACAAATTCACATCACCCCAAT
>NZ_JBHUMH010000051.1:0-60704 GCF_042684845.1 Paenibacillus yanchengensis
CGCCAGCGTTCGTCCTGAGCCAGGATCAAACTCTCCAATAAAAGTTTGTAGCTCATTTCTTGCTGACTTGCTTTGTATTACTTCACTCGTTGTTCAGTTTTCAAAGAACAAATCATTGTTTCGTTTTTGTCTTATTGTTTAACGCCGTTAACGTTTATTTCTTTTTAGCGGCGACTTTTATAATATACCACACTAACCCAGTTGATTGCAAGTCTTTTTTAAAATTCTTTTTAATGTATTGAAAAGCTTCTTAATGTAATACTTGAATTTTATCGAAAAGCAACTCACTAACCTCTCAGGCGAACTTCACTTTAACATAGGATTAACAATATAGTCAATAGATATTACAAAAATTTTGCCTTCCTTCTATATAAATGTTTCAAACCATCCTAATTTCTATCCATTGGGTATAATTTTATTTGTAATCTAACTCCAAAACTACTATTTGAACTAAACAAACCCAAACATTAATATAGCGATAAAATCATATTACGATTTTATCGCTTATAAAGAGGATTGGGGAGCTAAGTTAGATTATATAATGAACGAATATTTCGGAATAAGCTTATACTATTACAATATTATTTAAAACTGTCTTTACAGGTCTGGCAATCGTATCTCCAACCGGACAAGTTTTTTCTACAAACTCGATAAATTTTTCTACTTGTTCACGAGCCGCGTTAGTTTTAATAAATATGTTATAACGAATTTCTAAGTAGCCAGGTGCAACATCCGCTTTATGCATGAATCCGTCGGTGTCTAGATCGCCTTCCAGCTCTACTCGAAAATCCTGTAAATCAATTTCAAACTTTTTCGCGTACACGCGAGCAACAATTGCCTGACAACCACCGAGAGCACATAATACTAATTCTACTGGATTCATCCCTGTATCCGTGCCGCCTAAACTTTTCGGTTCATCTATTGTTACTTCAAAATGACGGGATGTCGCTTTAACTACCATTCCGTTTTGTAGTTGTGTTGTTGCTTTGAATGTTTGTATCGCCATGATTGTTCCCTCCTGATGTGGTGTTACTCTTATTATAGATCAATTAAAAACGAAACATTGTGAATTTAATCACAATGTTTCGTTTTTAATACATTTATTTATTATCATGCTACAGCAACAGCCTTACTATTCATGCCATGCTATTCGAGCAACTTTTGAACGGATTGCATTTTCTGTATGCTAGAACTTGTTTTATCACGTCGATCATCAATTTTAATGGAAGTAGATACCCGCTTCGCTCCACTTGCAAACGGCGCTTCATGAAGTGCCCTGATAGCACCGAATACCGCATCTAAATTCCCTTCAATAATAGTCCCCATAGATGTTAATGTAAAATCGATATCCGTTTGAGCTGCTAAGACACGTTGCATATTGGCAACATACTCACTCAAACTTGTACTTCCCGTACCAATTGGAATAACTGTAATTTCTGCTATAACCATGGTGTATTCTCTCCTTTCTGTTTCTTCTATAATAATATATATCCGGAGATAAAATACTTTCTTTTTTTGTTTTGCTCCATCGCACGAAGATAAATAGTTGTCATCTCTGAAGCGTACTTAAACTACTACTGAGCAAAAGGGATACGACTTAAAAGCACCTTCACCCACTACTCTTTCTATTCTCTCCACTCCTACAATTAAAAAAACACGATGAAGTTTCGCATGAAAACTCATCGTGTTTCTATATTATTTAAAGAAATATTAAATCGATCAACCAGTATACTCCAGCCGCCATAATTACACTAATAGGAATTGTAATAACCCAAGCTACCACAATCCGACCAGCTACTCCCCATTTTACAGCAGCAAAACGTTTAGCACTTCCCACTCCAAGGATGGATGAAGTAATAACATGAGTCGTACTTACTGGTAGACGCAATATTGTCGCTGTTAATATAACTACTGCTGAACCTACATCAGCTGCAAAGCCGTTTACGGGTTCAATTTTAAATATTTTCGTACCCATCGTTTTAATAATTTTCCAACCACCAACAGATGTTCCTAGTGCCATTGCCAGAGCGGCAGATAATTTCACCCATAGCGGTACATCCATCGTATCTTGTACATCAGCAGCAACTAATGCAAAAACAATAATACCCATTGCTTTCTGTGCATCATTCGTACCATGTGAAAAGGATTGGAACATCGCTGTTACAACTTGTCCATAACGAAACCCTTTGTTAACACGATGCGGATTTGCTTTCGCTAGTACTTTTTTCAATATCCACATAATAATAAATCCTGCCGTAAATGCAATCAGCGGAGATATTAACAATGCTTTGAGTATATCAAGAAAGCCACCTGCATTAACTGCTTTGAATCCAGCAGAAGCAATAACAGCACCTGCCAATGAACCAATCAATGCATGAGAGGAGGAGGAAGGAATTCCAAACCACCATGTAATTAAGTTCCAAGCGATCGCAGATATTAGAGCAGCAATAACAATGATCGTTCCATTCTCTAGCTGAGCTGGATCTGCTATGCCGCTTCCGATTGTTTTAGCAACTCCTGTAAACGTAATTGCTCCAAGAAAGTTCATCACTGCTGCCATCAAAATAGCAACACGTGGTTTTAACGCTCTCGTTGATACGCTAGTTGCAATCGCATTAGCTGTATCATGAAATCCATTAATAAAGTCAAATGACAACGCAAAAAAAACAACAATACACAATATTAAAATATCCATAGTTGCAATTCCTACTCTCTATTAGCTATTACGCATAATAATAGACTCGAGCGTATTCGCAACATCTTCACAACAATCAGTTGTTTGCTCCAGTCGCTCGTAAATCTCTTTGCGTTTAATTAGTTCAATAGGATCTGCAACGGATGCGAACAATTGTGTTACACTGACACGTAGCAAGTCGTCTCCTTCATTTTCCAATTGATTAATTGCGATACAATGTTGACGCATAGCTAGCAGTTTTCTTTGAGTAAGTAAGCTGATGGCGCTTTTGATCTCATGAACGGAACGCACCAAAATATCACCAAACTGAATAACGAAGTCATCTTTCTCTTGCACATTGTACATAACAAATCGGGAAGCACTTGCTTCTACTCCATCGAGCACATCATCCAGTGATGTCGTCAGTGCCATAATGTCTTCTCTTTCAATTGGGGTGATGAAAGTTTTATTGAGTTCAATCAAAATGCTATGTGTATATTCATCACATGTGCTTTCGTATTCTTTCATCTTTTTAGCAAACTCATTTACATTTGATAAATCTTTCACGCTTGCCGCAAAATACTCAACAGCTTCTACGATCGTATCAGCCATTTGTTCAAATGTAGAAAAAAACACGTCTTTTTTCTTAAACATGGTAATCCCCTTTGCTTCATTGGATGATGATTGATGTACAATTATATGTAGCCTGGCTACTTTTGCCATATTTAGAGAATTTCATATAGCAATTATAACTGCCATACATAAGTGTACAACCCATTTGTTAACGCAATGTAAACATCTCAAATATTTTGGCGAATAATCTTTACAAAAAGAGATGCAAGCGGTTATTTTCGACACGTTTTGTTCAAAATCGCTACCATTCCTGCTATGGAAATCCATTTTATAACATTATTAACCTAAATTTCTTCATCTATTTACAATTGCTTAACTATTCTTTTACATTACTCTAACATACTTCGACATCCCTTTACTATTCCTTTACAAAATTTATTCCTGCAATATGTTCTAGCAGTTCAGATCGCTTGGGCACAATATGTACTATAGTCTTACCTGGCAGTAATTTAATCTCTTCTCCATCTTTCGTCCATCGAATCATTTCATCAGCGGCTCTTAACCATTCCACTTCCATTGCTTTTCCTTTTTGAATTAATATCGCTTTCCCGCCACTAGTCAAATCGATCTCCAGTCTTCCTTCTCCATCTAATGTCTGGTGATTAGCGTTCATCACAATAAGGTTGCTTGCCACTAATTGTTGTTCATTATTTTTGTCCGTATGTGGTTCATCATTAATAAATCGTTTATATAAGCTAGTAGCTTCGTCATACTCATATCCCACTCGGTAGTTTTTCAATGTAAATATAAAAGAAAATTGCTTCGCTTCTACCGCCTGCAAATAAGTTGGTGCTGTTCCCGCTTCATGAAATAAATAAGCTACTTGCGGTGCATCGTTATGATACCCACGCTTGTCCCTACCTTGGCGCAGCTTTTCTAAATTTGTATACAAATTATGAGGTGCTTTTCGTTCCTTACTTCTCCAATAAAAAGCTCCCGCATTTGAAATTTCATCGAGATAAGGTTTTTTCTGTCGTTGCAAAATAGCATAACCGCCTTGACTTGCACCTGCGTGAGCCATAATTGCTCCATAACTATCTGCTATATCGATTAAATAAGGACGGTTACTACGAACTGGTCCAATCGTTTCTGTTATCGCTGTACTGCTTTGAAATATAGCAACTAATCTTGTAATGCCACCTTCTGCCAATACTTCCCAAATAACATCTGCTTCCGTTAATCCAGACTGCGGTCTTGCTGCAGCAAAGTTATTAACCATTACAGCAATTGGTCGTTCCAGTCGCTCTTCCTCTAAAGCTGCTCCAGTAAATAAAGATGTATAGGGCAGCGGTGTAGGTGTAGGTTCAGGACTTGGAGCTAGCGTAACTACTGATCGCGGCGTTTCCTCTACCTTACTAACTGGGGCCGTCCCTCCTCCGCAAGCGGATAGACTAAGGGAAATAGCAATCATGCTGGCTGTTAATGTTTTTCTAATTCTATAGTCATTCACAGTTTTACCTACTTTCGTTCCATATTTATTACGTTCTATTTAATCATAATTCTACCGTTACGTCTGTAAAAATTTCACACTCTCTGTTATTTTGCTAATAAAATCACCAAAAAAAGTGCATCATATAAGATGACTTTTCCAAACAAAGGTGGTGAAGGTAAACATTGAATCAAAACCAAGGTAATATTACCATTTGGACAGCGTTTTCCGTTTTATTATTAAGTGCAGGGCTTGTCTCTCATGTCATGATTATTCCCGTTATTCTCGATGTTGCAAAGCGTGATGCATGGATCTCCGTTTTGTTCGCTGCTCCTTTCTACATTTTATGGATGCTATTACTTTATTACATTATGAAACAATTAAAAAATAGAAGTTTAGTCGACTGGTTTGAACAAAGTTTCGGAAAGACGGTAGCTGTTATCTTTCGAATAATAGCGATTTGCTTTTTGTTCGCCTCTTGTTTATATACAACTCACGATACTGCTATGTGGACAGTGACTACCTATATGCAAGTGACTCCTTTTTTCGTCCTAGTTCTACTCTTTATTTTAATTGCTTTTTTGATGGCTCTCTCTGGATTTAAAAATATTGCAATGACAGCCAGTATATTGTTACCGACTGTACTTTTTCTAGGCTATTTCGTCATGATTGCTAATTACAAATATAAAGATTACAGCTTATTAAAACCAATGTTTGAATTTGGGATGATGCCCGCCTTCATCGGTTCTGCTTTTGTACTATCCGGTTTTATGGAATCTTGGATATTGTTACTATACCAGCATCAATTACAAAAAAAAATAAAAGCATGGCAAATTATAGCGCTTGCTTTCTTTATGATTAGTATGGCCATTGGTCCAACATTAAGCTCCATCACGGAATTTGGTCCGATGGAAGCAGCGAAACAACGGTATTCCGCCTTTGAACAATGGAAAATTGTCAAACTCGGACTGTTGCTACAGCATATTGACTTTCTTTCGATTTACCAATGGCTATCCGGAGCTTTAGTAAGAGTAGCAACTAGCATCTACTTAATCTCCTCCTTACTTACCTTCAAGTCCAAAAAAATTAATATTACCATTTTGACTATAGTGACCATCTTCGTATTACTACTCGTTACTTATCCGTGGCGAGATGATGTCAGTCTTTTGTTTTTACAACATATTTATGCTCCAGCCTTACTAATATTTGTATCCATACTAACGATCCTTGTAACTATTGCGCTCGTATTTCAACGTAAACAAGGACATCAGAACAACAATCAGCAACATACCCTTGTACAACAGGAGGCGAATGATAGCAATGAGTAACAACGATGAACTTCACAAAAAAACAGATGAGACAATTACAACAAAATTGATTAACGATTGGTTTAAAATGGCGAATGACGTTACTATTTTTCCTCATACCCTTGATAAGCAAGCAGAGCATTCGTCCATCGTTTTCATTTATTCTAACGGGATGATTGACAACAGTTTAATATATAAATTTGTCTTGCCAGAGGTTCATGAGTTGTATCAAGCGACCAATTTTTCTAATGCTTCCGACATGAATGACGCTAATAAAATGTTATGGAAGTTTTATGATACTAAAGGTACAAACATTACTTCTGAATGGATTAGCAATTACATATTTGAAGGTATGTTATTACTTTTTGTACCGCACTTACAAAGCTTTTGGATGATTAATCTAGCTAATGTACCAAAACGCCAACCTACAGACTCCGCTTCAGAGGTTTCTATTCGCGGCTCCAAGGATGGATTTATTGAACATTTAGAAACGAATATTTCGCTTATTCGCAAGCGACTAAAAACAACGAATTTAGCCTGTGAATATTTTGAGATTGGTCAGGAAAGTAAAACAAAAACCGCTCTACTGTACATGTCCGATATTGCAAATCCAGATACAGCAGAACAAATTCGCAGCAAACTAGAAGAAATTACACTGGAAAAGCTAATCTCTACAGGGCAACTGGAAGAATTACTGGCTCCATCCAAATTCGCTATTTTTCCTACTAGTGATTATACAGGGCGAGCTGACTTTGCTGCTCAATGTTTAATGTCAGGTCGATTCATTATTTTGTTAGATAACAACCCTACAGCAATTATCATTCCTGTCAATTTATTTTTATTAATGAAATCACCCGAGGATATGTACTACCCATTGATATCTGTCATGTTCGGACGAATTATTCGTGTTGTCGGACTATGGATTACGATCTTTCTACCTGGATTATATATCGCTTTTACCACTTACCATTCTGATCAAATTCCGTTTACCTTACTAGCAACTATATCGCTCGGAAGGCATGGGCTGCCGATGGAAAGCCCTATAGAAATGTTTTTTATTATGAGTTTAATGGAGCTTTTTCGCGAAGCAGGCATTCGAATGCCAAGCTCCGTTGGTCAAACGTTAACCGTAGTCGGTGGGCTTATTATCGGGGATGCTGCTATTCGAGCGGGGATTGTCTCCCCACTAATGATCGTTATTTCTGCTATAACTGTTGTGTCTGGTGCAACGTTAGTCAATCAATTGCTTACTAGTTCAACGACTCTATTGCGATATACATCATTTTTTCTATCCTCTATCTTTGGCATGTATGGATTTATGTTATCGCTAATTGCTTTTATCGCCTATATGACCAACATTCGTTCCTTTGGTGTATCCTATTTGTCGCCGCTTGCACCACTCAAGCTTTCTGAATTGTTAGCTGGCATACTCAAAGCGCCAATCCAATGGAACAATAAACGTCCTCATGAATTACACAGTAGAAAACCAAGGAGAAAGAAGGATAAAAAATGAACCATTTTCGTACCTTTGCCTCCTCATCAAAAATAAAAAGTTTACTGGTTATACTAATGATCATCCAAATGGTGTTTATAACTGGCTGTTGGAGTAACACAGATTATAACGGTCGTAGTTTCGTAAAAGCACTTGGTATTGATTACGTTGATGGAAAATTTCATTCCTATGCCCAGTTTCTCAGCTTTACTAATATTGCAAAATCAGAATCCGGTGGATCAACAGCAAGTAAACCAGTTACTTGGGTCGGGAAAGGAGTAGATACTTCTTTTTTTAAAGCTACCACCAACTTATACAAAACGACACAAACTTATGTTTTGTGGGGACATGTTACAGCGTTTGTCCTGTCAGAACGAGCATTAAAAGCTCATGGTGGAAAACTGATGGAGATGATAAATCGTCATCCGGAATCGAGATATAATACTTGGATTTATGTTACTAAAGACCCGATTGATGATGTGCTATCAACTAACTCTTTTTTCGAAATGTCTGCCTTGTTTAGCATTCTTCATAATCCAGAACCTAACTACAGACAATATTCCTACTTACCACCAATTACTACTGTTGAATACTTGTCACATTATACGGAACCAGCAGCTACTTCTTACTTGCCATCAATTACTGTGAACAGAGATACTTGGCAACAATCACAAAAAAAATTACCGCTATTAAAATTAAATGGAGCGTACTTTCAAGCAAATGAACACTATAAAGGTTTTTTAACTGAAACACAAATGCAAGGATATCACTGGATGTTAGATTCCACACAGCGCGCCCCTCTGTCCGTCAAAGACGATAATGAATTAATAGCTCAGCTATCGCTTAGTAAACCAAAAGTGAAAATAAAAACAATCATCAATGACGATGATATTACATTTCATATCTCTATTAAATTAAAAGGAGAGCTTTACGAATATTTGGAACCTGTGTCATATGAAAAGCTTGTTACATTAGCTGCCGAGCAAGTAAAGAAAGAAGTACTCTATACGTATAGCGCTGCTTTTAAAAAAGGGATCGATATATATGATTTAGGTTTAGAACTTCGTCATCGCCAGCCCGATCTGTGGCGCAAACTTAGCAACAACAATACTAAGTTGATTATCGATCAAACATCGATTGAAAAAATAGACGTTAAAGTGAACATACCTTATTTTGGAAAATACAAACGCCGCACTACTTAATTAAATACTCCAGTCAAACCACAATTGTTCTTTCGCATCTAATTGCACGAGCCATGCTTTCGTATATTCAATCGCTTCGCTTTGATATGCTTGACTGGAGTACGTATGGTTAGCTTGAAATATAATTTGTTTATCACAAATCCCTTGACTACGCGACCAAAAAACTTTTTGGTAGAGGAAACTGTAATCGACAGGAATATCTTCATCACTTGTACCGTGAACTAACAGTACATCTCCTGTAAATTTAACTGCTGCTTGAAATGGCTGATGCTGCATCAACGATTCAAAAAATGCTGGTTGTAATCGATAACCCATATAATCGGTTTGTCCAGATTTCACTGCTTCATCATAACTATGTCGACCAACAATATTGACTATATCATTAAAAGGATAACCGACTGGTGACCAAAGTACGAGTCGGTTTACTCGTCTATCACGTACACCAGTCATAATAGCTACAGCTGCACCAAGACTATGCCCTAGCAAAGTGATTTTATCCCAATCCACATTTTCAATATCGTGCATATAATCAATGACTGTTCGCGTTTGATGGATCATTTCTTCAAAGCCTAACGCACCGTAATCGCCACTACTTTCTCCACATCCGCCATAATCAAACCGAATAACGTATGCTCCTGTAGCAGCCAATGCGCGAGCAGCCTTCACGAATAAACGATCCACGCCAATGCGACTGCCAATAAATCCATGACAAACAATAATAGCCGGATATTTGCTGTTATCCTCCTGTGTAGTCACTTTGGGATAATGTAATGTAGCGGTTAATTGCAGTTCGTCATGTCGAATAATTAATGATTTTTCCATCAGTACTCCTCCACCTAACTTATTATCAACGATCGTTGCTTCTATTCGTCTGTATTATAATTTATTATTCCTATGTGTTTACTATGATTAATTCACATAATAACACCACTACTCACTTACTGTCAATTCCGTTCTTCTTAAACTGACATTATAGGTGTAGTGGCAATGATAACGTCACGACTGTACCCGCTCCTAATTCAGATTCAATTTGTAGCGTACCGCCATGCAACTCCATAATTTCTTTACTAATGGCAAGCCCCAATCCCGATCCACTATGAGTTGTATTTCCTTTGTAAAACTTTTCAGTAATATGCGACATATGTTCGGCTGCAATACCTTTTCCATTATCAGCAATCATCACGACAGCACTATTCGTTTTTATCATCGTAGTTATCCGAATACTACCGCCACTGTCTGTAAATTTAAAAGCATTGTCCATTACATTAATTAATACTTGTTTAAAGCGATTGTAGTCAAGTGGAACGATAATGGGCGAAAGTGCCAATTGTGCAACCATCCCAATTTTCATTTGTTCTTCCCGTACAATAAATTGGTTCATCGTTGCCGTAACGATCATATTCAAATCAACCATATCTGTATTCAACTGCAATGATTGCGAAGATAACTTTGAAAAATCAAGTAAATCTTCTACTAGCCCCGACAATCGTTTTGTTTCATTAGCTATAATTTGAAGACCGGTTTTCATCTCATCTGCTTGTAGCTCTTGATCATCATCAGCAAGCGTAACACTCCACCCTTTTATCGATGTTAACGGTGTACGCAATTCATGAGAAATAGACGAAATAAAATCATTTTTCATTTTTTCACGTTTATTTAATTCATCCATCATCATATTAAACGCAACAGATAGTTGGCTAATCTCATCCTTGCCATAAACTGTCGCTCTTGTTGTCCAATCACCAGTAGTCATTTGCTTAGTTGCTCTCGTTAGCTGATGGAGTGGCTTCACAATCTTTCTAGCAAAAAACAAACTGACAAATAAAAATAACAATATAACGATTATTCCAATAAATATAACTTTTTGGACTTGATGCTGTAATATTTGATCTACATTTTTTAACGAAGAAGAATATCGTAGCAAAGATACAATTCGCACTTCATTTTTTACCGGAACGGTGACGGAAATAACTCGCTCCTGAAAATACGGATCAACTCCACGCCAGCTACTTACTTGTCCCGCTAACGCTTCTTTTACATCCTCTGTTTCATACTTATGTTGATTAGCAAGTCCGTTCGAGTCCATCTGCAATTCCCCAGAAGGCTGTAGCAGTTGTATCGTTGTAGCTCCACGATCTGCCGCCATAAACTGCAACATATAGTTGGCTTGCTGCGTGAGATCTTGTTCCGCTAATATTCGTCCATGGACTGTCAAGGCAGATTCCGCTCGCTGCTTCATCACACTTTGCGTACTTCCGTAATAGTAATTCCATAGTGTCGTAATAAACAAACCACCAATAACCGCCACAACAAGTAAAATAAGTACCAAATAGCTTAATACCATTTTCGTTTGTAAACTTTTCAACGCCGTTCCCTCCGCCGCCAACGATAGCCATAGCCCCATATCGTTTCAATAATCATCGGCTCTGATGGATCATCTTCAATTTTTTGTCGAAGTCTTCGTATATTGACATCAACGACCTTTAAATCACCTGTGTAATATTTGCCCCATATTTCCGTCAATATAAAATCACGACTAACATTTTCTTCTGCTCGTTCCAATAGTAATTTTACTAACATCCATTCTGTCGGAGTTAATATAATTTCTTGCTCTCGTTTCCAAAAGCGATGCTCAAGTAGCGACAACCGAAATATACCACTATCCAATACCAATTTATTATTAGTTGTTGATCCATTAGTTGGAGTTTGAAGCTGCTCCATATCATTATTTGTCTGTACTGGTGCTAAACGACGCTTCAATGATTTAATCCGTGCAATTAATTCGCCAGGACTAAACGGTTTTTGAATATAGTCATCCGCTCCCAGCTCCAAGCCATAGATTTTATCTTCTTCTTGTGATTTAGCAGTGAGCATAATAATGCCCATCTGTGGATATAAGGCTCGCAACTGCTCGCATACTTCAAAGCCACTAATTGTTGGTAACATCACATCAAGCAAAGCAATATCAAAAGGTCCTTCTTGAGCCGCCAACATAAGTGCCGCTTCACCGGTTTCTGCTTCGATTACTTCCATCTGATTACGTCGCAAATTAATTCGCACAAATCCTCGGATCGATTCTTCATCTTCCAACAATAAAATACGCATCATCGTATTATCCATTTGCTGTTACTCCCTATATAACGGTTGAAAAAACTGTTCAGCTGATTGCAGCTGTTCTTTCATTTTCATATACACCGCTTGTTTTTCTGAAGATAGATCGTTACTTATAGCCAATGAAGCTGGCATCATCGCAAATATATTCCCACTATCACGCCACACAATCGTAAACTCCGCCTCCTGCTTGCTTCGTTCATCGACTAACCATTTATGCCATTTTTGTTGTTCTACTGCATAGACGGTCGCTAACAAGTAGCGTACTTTATTTTCCTTATCCCAATAAAAAAGCTCAAACAATTGCTTCTCTTCTCGTTCTGTAAAATCAATCGTATAGTGGTCGCTCCAAGTAGCCGGTATATTGATCGCCACATTGTAGCGATAATCATTTATTTGCTCTTGAATAATATGAAATGACTCTCGTCCGTCCCATTGCAACCATTTACTGATGTAGGTCGTTTCAGCATAGGATTTGTCGACACTATCTGGAGCCGCAACTCGCCATTCCAGTTCCAATATTCCATCTTCATTCATATCTCTACTAAAAGCAGATGATTCATTAAATCCATCCGCCATTTGTTTAGGAATAATTGCTTGAAGCTTATCTCCTGTAAACAAATACATTGTACTTAATGTTCCATGTGCTCCAACGGATGCTTCTACAATAACCCCTTGCCTCGCTCGTGCAATATTTCCTATTTGTAAAACAGTATAGTCATTTACTTCACTATTTAATGTCGTTGTTGCTAATGGTATTAGTTGCTGTTGTTGCGCTGACCAGCCATAAACAACAAGCTGATAGACTTCACTCTGTGCATGATCTTCTTGTTTCTTTTTAGTAATTAAAGCAAGCTGCATCGTTCTCTCCGATATTAATTCTGGAGCAGATCCTGCACCATTACTAAAGGTTTCGTTTAGTGCCGTCATATGGTATTCATAAGTTGCCAATGGTTGTAGTTGCATTTCCAACTCACTATCATCTGGTTTCGTTTGCTCTGACTCTGTTATAGAATACAACTCCAACAAACCATTTCTTTCATCATCAATGATCCAACCAACTAACAATTCTTTCGTACCATCTTGGTCAATATCCACTATTTGTAGCCAATCCAGCTCTGATGCCAGTGAAGCACGAATCCGTGTAAATACATACCATTGTTCGTTCGGCAGTTGTTTCCATATTAATATTTCTGGCTGACGATATTGATCTTGGTATGAGACGATTACTTCATCCGTTTGATCGTTATCGAGATCTACATACTGAATTGCTCCCTGCTGATTCGCCCGTTGTGGTAATATAAGTGTACTATTTATCGGCAATTGTTTCGTAATCGCTTCGATAACAGCCGCTTGCTCTGCTGCTATCGCTGGCTGCTCTAATATATCGACTGGCGTAGAGGTAAAGCTGCTACACCCTGCTAAATATAATCCACAACTAGCCCATAAAAAAAGAAGAACCGTCCGAATAACGGACGGCTGGTGTCGGCTACTCTGCTGTAACTCATGCCATTGCAAAATAGCACTCCTCCTTCTATCGCAAAGTATATTAATCAAATAATTCCTCTGTTGTGACGAATGTAAAGCCAAGCTTCTGTAAATCATCAATAACATCTGCTAGCATATCTACTGTGTTCTGAATATGTTTACCACCGAATGAGTGCATTAATATAATTCCACGATCTTTTGTTTGTGTTCGGATCATTTCACGCATTTCTTTAATCGATGTTCCTGCCCAGTCTCTCGTATCCACCGTCCAAGCAACATGCGTCCGATCATTTTGCTTAAACATCTCGCGTACAGTTTTGTTCAAAGCTCCATAAGGCGCTCTAATCTCATTAGGATAAAAACCTACAGCAGCTTTTATAAGCTGATCATTTTTTTCAATTTCCTCTTGTAATTGTTTTTTACTTAATTTTGTAAAATCTTTATGACTTAAAGAATGATTACCAAGCGCATGCCCTTCATCAACTATTCGTTTCATAATATCATGATGCTTTGACACTTGTGTACCAACTACGTAAAACGTCGCCGGCACCCCTTTCTCTTGTAGTATATCCAAAATTGCTGGAGTATACTTCGTATCTGGACCATCATCGAAAGTTAATGCAACAACTTTTTTATCTGATGGTTGTTTCCCATCCACTGTTGGCTTATCCTTGCCAATAGTACCGGCTGTTTCACTACCCTTCGTTCCAGTACCTTTCCCATCAGGATTAGGTTTGGTAGAAGATTGGTTTGAATCAGTAGGATTAGGGCTAGGTGACTCAGCAGTTCCTGTGGAATTTTCTTCATTCCCCTTTGTACCGCTGTTTGTCGCTCCTTCATTTGGCTCTGTCGTTTGTTCGGTGTTATCTGTTTCTTGCCCATTATTACTTTGTTCTGAACTGTTCGAATTTCCGTTTGATTCACTACCATTCGTTTGCTTGCCTGCATTGTCCCCATCATCGTTGTCACCCTGATTGCTTCCTGACTGCCCATTACTAGAGGGTGAGCTTGTTGATGACGGCTCATCTACATGATGACCAGTTGATGGACGATCTCCATCCTTTTGTTCACCATTACCATTTGCTCCATGACCAGATACCGACCCGATTACATTGCCTTTACCATCTACTTGACTTCCTTGTTGAAACTTTTCCGTTTCCATCGTATTGCCAAACGTTCCATTAAGCGCACAACCACTAACAAGTACAATTAATAAAAATAATGTCATAATTACTACTGCCAATATTCGCCGTCGTTCTCTTCTTACTTCCACTTGCATCACCTTCTTATCATTGCTGTTACCTCTATTGTATCGCATAGTTATATTGATAGAGTTACAAAAAAGTAACATCCATTATAAAGTTGTAAATAGTTCATTCGACATATCGATTCGACACAATTTAACTCTATATGTACTTAGACGCTACTAGTGATGAAAAAGTTCTATCATTTGTTAAAGTTTATTAATAAAATAAAAAAAACCTCATCATAAACGAGAATTGATGTCAGAATCGTGAACTCTCGTTTACTCATGAGGATGTTTTAGGAAGTTTACAGTAGTTAAACTAGTGCTTTAAGTGCAATATCTGTTCTACTTTGCTTTCCTGCAAATGTAATTTTCTCCACAGCTTCATAGGCGCGTTCACGCGCTTCAGCAATCGATGCACCTTTACCAACGACACCGAGTACTCGTCCGCCGTTTGTTACTAACTGTCCGTCCTGTAATGCTGTTCCGGCATGAAATACTAGCGCACCTTGCTCTTCTGCTTCTTCTATACCAGTAATTACTTTACCTTTTTCATAACTCCCTGGATAACCTTCCGAAGCTATAATAACACACACTGCCGCATCATCATTCCACTGTATATCAAGCTCATCAAGCTTACCATTCATCGAAGCAAGAATAATGTCCAACAAATCGGTTTCTAATTTCGGTAAAACAACTTGTGTTTCTGGATCTCCGAAACGAGCATTAAACTCAATTGTTTTTACTCCATCGGCTGTCATTATTAAACCAGCGAACAATACTCCACGGAACGGCCTACCTTCCTGTACCATCGCTTTGGCAGTTGGAACAACGATCGTTTCCATCGCTGATGCAATAATAGCGGGATCAATATGAGGTAGTGGAGCATAAGTACCCATACCACCCGTGTTAGGACCTTTGTCGCCATCAAAAATCGGTTTATGGTCTTGCGCTGCGGGCATCGCCTTAACTGTTTCTCCATCAACAAATGCTAAGATCGACATCTCTTGTCCTTGCAAAAACTGTTCAATCACGACTTGATTTCCCGATGCACCGAACACTTTGTCAACCATCGCTTCATGTAATGCTTGTTCTGCTTCTTCCATCGTCATTGCTACCGTAACGCCTTTGCCTGCTGCTAATCCATCCGCTTTAATAACGATTGGAGCAGATTGCTGTCTTAAGTAAGTAAGTGCTGCTTCGTAATCAGTAAACGTCTCGTAAGCCGCAGTTGGAATATTATATTTTTTCAACAAGTTTTTCATGAAAATCTTGCTGCCTTCAATTTCTGCTGCTGCTTTATTCGGTCCATAAGCCGGTATATTCGCTTGCTCAAATGCATCGATAAGTCCCCCTGCCAGTGGATCATCAGGACCTACAATAACGAGATCTATTTGCTCTTGTTTAGCAAAAGCAACTAACTCTGCGAATTTATCGACTGCAATCGGCACGCAAGTAGCGAGTTGTGCAATTCCTGCATTGCCGGGAGCACAATATATTTCTGATACTTTTTCACTTTTTTTCAATGACCAAATGATCGTATGTTCACGACCACCGCCACCTACTACAAGAATGCGCACTCCAAATCCCATCCTTCCGAATATCTATCCAAACGTCCATTATACTACAGATCGTAATTACGATACTACTTCGAATCAGTGTTTGAAATGACGAACTTTTGTAAATACCATAGCAATATTGTTAGCGTTAGCTGCTGCAATCGATTCCTCATCTCTAATAGAACCACCCGGTTGAATAATAGCAGTAATGCCCGCTTGCGCTGCCAGCTCTACTGTATCACCCATTGGGAAGAAGGCATCGGAAGCAAGTACGGAGCCACTCGCCAAAGTAGCTGCTTGATCGATCGCAATTTTCGCTGCACCTACTCGGTTCATTTGTCCCGCACCAACACCAACGGTCATATTATCTCTAGCTAATAAAATAGCATTCGATTTTACATGCTTTACAACTTTCCAACCGAACAACAGTTGTTTTAATTCTGCTTCAGAAGGCGCACGTTCTGTTACTATTTCTAGATCAGCCACATCGAGCGTATGCACATCGCTTTGCTGTACTAGCATACCGCCATCGACAGACGTGACTACCCAGTCCGCTTTACGTTGAGCAGCAGTTTGTAGTGAATCGATCCCTAATTTTAGTAAGCGAATATTTTTCTTTTTTGTCAAAATAGCTAATGCTTCCGCACTAAAATCTGGTGCAATAATAATTTCCAAGAAAATACCTGCCAATAGTTCTGCTGTATTTGCCTCAATTACGCGGTTAGCAGCTACAATACCACCAAAGATAGACGTTGGATCAGCCGCATATGCTTTTTCATACGCTTCATGTATCGTTGCACCAATACCTACGCCACATGGATTCATATGTTTTACTGCTACAACTGCAGGTTCTTCAAACTCACGCAAAATCGCTAGTGCCGCATTAGCATCGCTAATGTTATTGTATGATAATTCCTTACCATGTAGTTGCTCCGCTGTCGTAATGTTGCCCGCTTGCGCCAGTGGTTTTTGGTAAAATGCTGCTTGCTGATGCGGATTTTCACCATAACGTAAATCTTGTACTTTTTCATACGTAACGGTGTAAGTCTCTGGCAACGTTTCGCCATTTTGCTCCAGCATGTACGTAGAGATTAGCGTATCATACGCTGCTGTATGACGGAATACTTTTCCAGCAAGTCGTTTACGAAGTTCTAACGTTGTATCCCCTGCTTCCATTACTTGTTCCACAACAGCACCGTAATCAGCAGCATCAACGACTACTGTTACAAAAGCATGATTTTTGGCGGCAGAGCGCAACATCGTTGGTCCACCAATATCGATATTTTCAATCGCATCTGCATAAGAAACGTCCGATTTTGCAATCGTATTTTTAAATGGATATAAGTTAACAACTACAAGATCAATATAATCAAACTCTAGCTCTTGCATCGTTTTTTGGTGTGCTGCATTGTCGCGAATAGCTAGCAAACCACTATGTACAGCAGGATGCAACGTTTTTACTCGCCCATCTAATACTTCGGGAAAACCTGTAACATCAGAAATACCAATTACCGGTACTCCTTCATCTTGTAGCAATTGATGCGTACCACCAGTAGATATAAGCTCAATTCCAGCTTGCACGAGTTGTCGAGCAAAATCAACGATGCCTGTTTTATCGGAAACACTAAGTAGTGCTCTCTTTATAGCCAAAACGAATTCCTCCTTTAATTTGCGTTTGTTATAATCTGGACATGTCTTCCAGTTAGTTTGATTTGCTGATTAGCAATTTGGTTAATAACGGCTGGATATAGCTCTTGTTCGACAGCATGGATTCTTGCTGCTAATGTCTCTATCGTCTCATCAGGACGAATGTCCACTGCTTGCTGAGCGATAATCGGACCGGTATCCATTCCTCCATCGACGAAATGTACCGTCACGCCAGTTACTTTGACCCCATATTCGAGTGCTTGCTCCATAGCCGCTACTCCCGGAAAAGCAGGTAACAGTGATGGATGGATATTGATCATTTTGCCATAGTAGGGTTCAACGAGTGTATTTGTAATAATACGCATATATCCGGCAAGTACAATTAAATCAACAGAACGCTTTTGCAATTCCAGCAGTATTTCTGCTTCATAGTCTGCTCGTGACGCATACTGCTTTGGCTGAAACACGAATGCTTCTACGCCACTCTGATGCGCACGCTCTACAACAGGTGCAGCTGGCTTGTCACAAACAAGAAGCTCGATAGAACAATCGAGCTTCCTATGTTGTACAGCATCTGCAATCGCTTGAAAATTACTACCTTGACCAGAAGCAAATATTGCGATCCGCAGTTTGCTTCCCATTATACAGTCACTCCAGTAAAAGTTACATCCCCTTGACCAGCTTGTACTTCACCGATCCGGTACACTTCCTCGCCTTGCTCCGCTGCTATTTGCATAGCTAGCTCCGCTTGTGCTGCTGGCACGACAAGGACAAGCCCAATTCCCATATTAAATGTCGTAAACATATCTCGCTCACTAATATTTCCTTTTTGTTGCATCAACTGAAATATCGGTTGTATCGACCATGAACCATATTCTACATTAACGTTGACCGTTTTAGGTAACATACGTGGAATATTTTCGATAAAGCCACCACCTGTAATGTGAGCCATCCCTTTTACATCTACTTGCTCCATCAGTTTCAAGACAGATTTCACATATATCCGTGTCGGTTCGATCAACACATCACCAAGTCTAGCCCCATCTAATTCTGCTAGCTCATCCGTCAACTCGTAACCTGCTTCTTCCAACAATAAGCGACGTACTAAAGAGAATCCATTACTATGAATACCGCTTGATGAAAAACCAAGGACAACATCGCCAGCTGCAATCGTTGAACCATCGATCATTTTCTTTTTGTCAACGACACCAACGGTAAAGCCCGCAATATCATATTCTCCTTCCGCATACATACCTGGCATTTCAGCTGTTTCTCCACCAATCAAAGAACAACCAGCTTGTACACAGCCTTCCGCTATCCCTTGAACAATCGCTTCGATTTTCTCAGGAATAACTTTATCGCAAGCTAAATAGTCCAGAAAAAACAACGGTTCCGCTCCTTGAACGATAACATCATTGACACACATCGCCACTGCATCAATACCGATTGTATCATGTTTATCCATAGCGAATGCTAGCTTTAACTTTGTTCCTACTCCATCTGTTCCAGACACTAGAATAGGCTCATCGTACTTATCTTTATCGAAACGAAACAAACTACCGAATCCGCCTAGCTCTGCCATTACTTCTGGACGGTACGTTCGTTTCACGTGCTTTTTCATGCGATCTACTGCTTCATTACCAGCAGCTATATCAACGCCAGCTTTTTTGTACGCCTCTGACATTAATTACACCTCTTTATTTTCATCATTTGCTGTTACTAGTAACCATTTGCTCGTTTTGTTGTTCTGTTGGATAATCATTATCGAAGCAGGCCATACAAAGTCCACGATTTCGTACTTCTTCATTACTTCCAACTGCGTCCAAACAACCTTGATGCGTTAAAAATTGCAAAGAATCAGCATTAATTTCACGTCTAATCTGTTCTACTGTCATTCGTGCAGCAATTAAATCTTTTCTCTCAGGTGTATCTATCCCATAAAAACATGGATTTTGAAACGGTGGAGAAGTAATGCGCACATGTACTTCTATAGCACCCGCTTCACGAAGCAAGTTAACAATACGCAACGAGGTCGTGCCACGAACAATAGAATCATCAATCATAACGACTCGTTTGCCTTCCACAACCTTACGTACTGCCGATAGCTTCATTTTTACACCTTGTTCACGTAGCTGCTGTGAAGGCTGGATAAATGTTCGGCCGGTATATTTATTTTTAATTAATCCTAGTTCGTATGGAATTCCTGTCTGTTCTGCATAACCAATCGCCGCAGATATACTGGAATCGGGCACGCCCGTCACAATGTCTGCATCGACAAACGATTCTTTGGCTAACATCCGTCCCATCCGTTTCCGAGCGGAGTGGATGTTAATTCCATTAATATCGCTATCTGGTCGTGCAAAATAAATATATTCCATCGCACACATCGCTTGGCGCTCTGCTTCTGCGAATCGCTCTTCTCGTAATTCATTATCACTTAGAATAAGTAATTCTCCTGGTGTAATATCACGCACATACGTCGCACCGATCGTTTCAAATGCACACGTTTCTGATGAAAATACAAAACCAGAGCCTACTTTTCCTAATACTAATGGACGAAATCCATGACGGTCTGTCGCTGCTAACAGCTTATCGTTCGTCATAATTAATACAGCGAAACCACCATTCAATCGAGCTAAAGCTTCCTTCGCTGCTGTTTCAAAATCTGCCGAGGAACGAGCAATCAAATGAGCAATTACTTCCGTATCACTAGTTGTTTGAAATATCGATCCTTGCTGTTCTAGCTCTGTACGAATTTCTCCGGCATTGATAATGCTACCATTAGTGGCGACTGCAAGGTCACCATCACGATAGCGGAAGATGAGCGGCTGGATATTACTAGCCGCATCTTCTTCGCCAGAACTTGGATAACGAACATGTCCAATCGCTCGATCACCTTTAAGTTCCGCTAACTTCTCTTTATCAAATACTTCTTTTACAAGCCCTAACCCACGATAATAACAAAAGCGGTTTTTCTCTTTTGTGTCCACTGTACAAATACCAGCACTTTCTTCGCCACGATGTTGCAGTGCATGCAACGCATAGTAAGAGAGTGTGCTTGCATCCGGCACATTAAATATACCGAGTACGCCGCATTCTTCTTTTAATTTGTCAGCAAATTCGCTACGGCCATTGCCTTCATTGTAATGCTCTCCCAGCCAAAGCTTCGTCTGCTGAATTACTTCATCAGACATGGGATCGCTTCCTTCCAGACTTTTTCCAGGTTAGCAACTGGTGCATCAATTTTTGCAGCACCATTTACTTCTATTTGAAGCTGTGAGCCAGTTACTTCACCAATCGTAGCATAAGTAACGTCATGCTCTTTTAGCACGCTCGCAAGCTGCTCTACGTTCTCTTTTTTCACGGATAACAAAATACGGGATTGTGATTCACTGAACAATAGATGATCGGCACGAAGCGTCGTTTCTAGTGCTACTTTCGCTCCCAGCTTACCGCTTATTGCTGATTCTGCTATTGCAACAGCTAGTCCACCTTCTGATAGATCATGAGCCGAAGCTACAAGCCCTGCACGAATCGAAGCAAGTACTGCTGCTTGTGTATTCTTTTCTACTGTCAAATCAATTGCTGGTGGACGTCCGGCACTTTTCCCTGTCATCACATATTGTAGTTCACTACCGCCAAATTCCGCTTTAGTTTCACCTAGCAATACGATAACATCGCCTTCTGCTTTGAAGCTTTGTGTTGTAATATGAGCAAGGTCATTCATCAAACCTACCATACCAATAACTGGTGTAGGGTAGATTGCACCTTCTGCATTTTCATTGTACAAACTAACGTTACCACCAATAACTGGTGTATTCAGTACGACACAAGCTTCTGAAATACCGTCAGCAGATTTTTCTAGTTGCCAGAATACTTCTGGTTTCTCCGGGTTACCAAAGTTAAGATTATCAGTTACCGCAAGTGGTTCTGCTCCCGAACAAACGATATTACGACCAGCTTCTGCTACAGCAATTTTACCGCCCACCTCTGGGTCCAAATAAACATAACGACCGTTACAATCCGTTGTCATTGCAATCGCTTTGTTCGTTCCTTCAATAACTACTACTCCTGCATCAGATCCTGGAGGAACTGCTGTCGCTGTACGTGCCATATAGTCGAATTGATTATATACCCATTCTTTACTCGCAACAGTCGGAGAAGCTAGTACGTCTTCTAATGCTTTATTTAAATCTGTAATTTCTTCAAAATCGGCACTATCGATCATACCGTTTTCTCTATAATAAACTGGTTCAGCAGATGGCTTGTGATACACTGGGCAATCATCAACAAGTGATTGAACTGGCATATCTGCCACTTGCTCTCCTTTGTGGAATAAACGTAATCTACCGTCGTCCGTAACTTTTCCTACTTTGGCACAAATAACGTCCCATCGCTCAAAAATTTCCATCGCTTGCGCTTCGTGCTGTGGTTCAATAACGAACAACATTCTTTCTTGTGATTCAGAAAGCATCATTTCGTATGCCGTCATGTCAGACTCGCGTTGCGGTACATCGTCCAAATATAACTCTAAACCATTGCCCGCTTTTGCTGCCATCTCTGCACTAGAACAAGTAAGCCCAGCTGCTCCCATATCTTGAATACCAAGAACAATACCGGATTCGATCAATTCTAGTGTAGCTTCCATTACTAATTTCTCCACGAATGGATCGCCTACTTGTACTGGCGTACGGTTTTTCTCCGACTCTTCAGATAGTTCCACAGAAGAGAATGTTGCTCCGTGAATACCATCTCGACCTGTTGGTGGACCTACATAAAATACCGGGTTACCAACTCCTTTGGCAACACCACGCTGAATTTGATCGTGATTAATAAGACCAACACTCATCGCATTAACTAGTGGATTTCCTTCATAACTTTCGTCAAACATCAATTCGCCGCCAACAGATGGCACACCAATCGCATTACCATAACCAGCAATACCAGCTACTGCGTTTTCGAACAAATACCTTGCTCGTTCACTTTTTAGATTACCAAAACGCATACTGTTCAAAGATGCAATCGGTCTTGCGCCCATGGAGAAAATATCTCGCAATATTCCGCCTACGCCAGTAGCCGCTCCTTGATATGGCTCTACAGCAGAAGGGTGATTATGGGACTCAAGTTTGAATACAACCGCTTGATTGTCACCAATATCTACAATTCCAGCACCTTCACCAGGACCCATCAACACTCGTTCACCAGTAATTGGAAACTTCTTTAAAATTGGCTTGGAGTTTTTATACGAACAGTGCTCAGACCACATAACGCTAAATACGCCGATTTCTGTATAGTTTGGCTTGCGTCCCATATATTTACATACAAGCTCGTATTCTTCTTCCGTTACACCAAACTGCAAATAAATTCGTTCAGAAGCAATTTGTTCTGCTGTAGGTTCCTTAGCTGTTAACTGTTGTGCCATTTTTTTCCCTCCATGCTTTTAGAATCGATGTAAAGATTCGTTTGCCATCCTCTGATCCGAACAGCTCGTCCATCGCCCGCTCTGGATGCGGCATTAGCCCAAACACGTTACCTGTTTCGTTTACAATACCAGCAATATTATCTAAAGAACCATCAGGATTATAATCAGCTGCATAACGCAGCACTATTTGTCCATTTGCCTGCATAGTCGCAAGCGTTGCTGAATCACAATAATAGTTACCTTCTGCATGTGCGATTGGCAACGATATTTGTTCTGCTGCTTTATAATCACCTGTAAATGCTGTTGCATTATTTTCTACTACTAGAGACGTATATTTACAGCTGAACTTCAAGCCTTCGTTCGGCATAAAAGTTCCTGGCAGTAAGCCTGCCTCTGTTAAAATTTGAAAACCATTACTAATACCAATAACTAACTTGCCTTGCTCTACTGCTTGCTTTAATCCATCAATGATTGCCGCATGACTTGCTAGTGCTCCAGGACGTACATAGTTACCGTAAGTAGCACCGCCTGGCAGTATAATAACATCGTAATCAGATAAATCAGTTGTTTCATGCCATACATATTCGACTTGTTCACCAATTGTCTTAACAGCTCTATAGCTGTCTATATCGCCATTTGACCCAGGAAATACGAGTACTGCAAACTTCATAGTCTTACCCCTCCAGTTCAAAACGGTAGTCTTCCACTTCAACATTGACAAGCAGCTTTTCGCACATTTCTTTCACGCGTTTTTCTGCTTCGTTGCGATCATTCGTATCTAGTTCAATTTCGATAAATTTGCCGATACGTACTTTTCCTACCTCATTAAATCCAAGTGACTGTAGCGACTTTTCTGCCGCTGAACCTTGTGGATCCAATACGTTTTGTTGGATTGTGACATAAACTTTTGCTTTCATGAGTAGCCTCCTGAATTTCGATTTAGTTAATTTCTTAAGTGGTGAACAAGATAATTACCATAACGCGGTTTGCGCTATCCACTCTAGTGCAGCATCAGTACTTGCTCCAATAACATTAACATGACCCATCTTGCGATTCATAGCTGCTTCCTGCTTACCATACAGATGTAACTTTGGTGTAACAGCTAATTGCTGTGCTGCTGCATCCGGCTGACACATATGAGCAATTAATGGCTCCATATGCTGACCTAGCACATTCACCATAACAACAGGTGTCATGAGCGTCGTATCGCCTAATGGCAATCCGCATACCGCTCGAATATGCTGCTCGAATTGTGAAGTGCGACAAGCGTCCGTCGTATAGTGCCCGCTATTATGCGGTCTTGGCGCCAGCTCATTGACATACAATTCGCCGTTTGCACAAGCAAACATTTCGACTGCGATCAGCCCTATAACTTGCAGCTTCTCAGCAATAGCCGTAGCTAATTGCTCCGCTTGCTTACGCATCTGCTCGCTAATATTGGCAGGCACGATCGATAGATGGAGAATGTTATTGACATGTATATTTTCAGCTACAGGAAAAACTTTGATTTCTCCCTGCGTGCTGCGTGCTGCTATAACGGATATTTCTTTTTCAAATGCGATAAATTTTTCAACGACAAGCTCTACGCCTGATTTGGCTACTGTTTCATAAGCTTGCTCTATTTCCGCTTCATCACGGATAACCCATTGTCCTTTGCCATCGTAACCACCTGTAGCTGTCTTCAGTACACATGGCGTACCAAATTGTTTGACAGCTGCGCTTAGTTCTGCAACGCTTGATACTTGCTTATATGGAGCAACGACAGCGCCAGCTGCTTCGATTGCCGCTTTTTCGCGTAATCGATGCTGGGTGGTGAATAACAATTCGCTGCCTTGTGGCACGTAGCTTTCTTTCATTAACATAGCGGCTACTTCAGCATCGACATTTTCAAATTCGTAAGTAATAACATCGGCTTGTTTAGCTAATTGCTGTGCCGCTTCTTTATCATAATAAGGAGCAATAATTTGCTCACATAGTTGTCCCATTGGACTATCTACTGTTGGGTCAAGTGTAATAAAACGATACCCCATTTTGCTACCTTCTTGTACGATCATCCGACCCAGCTGTCCTCCGCCGAGCATGCCGATGGTACTGCCAGGAGCAATTATTGGTGCGCTCATAAGTCGCTACCTGTAAGTACCGCTTGTTGCATCTGCTCGCGACGTGCTATACAGCGTTCACGCACTTCTTCATCGAATGCTCCAATCATTTGCCCTGCCATAAGTCCAGCATTCGTAGCGCCAGCTGCACCAATTGCCATTGTTGCAACAGGTACGCCACCTGGCATTTGTACAATCGACAACAAAGAATCTATTCCATTTAATGTGGATGATTTGATCGGAACACCAATAACCGGAACAATGGTTTTGGAGGCAACCATGCCGGGCAAATGTGCAGCTCCGCCAGCTCCAGCAATAATTACTTTCAATCCACGCTGAGCAGCTGATGCTGCATATTCAAACATTAAATCTGGTGTGCGGTGCGCCGAAACTACTTTTTTCTCATAAGGAATAGCTAATTCGTCCAAAATATCACAAGCTAGCTTCATCGTTTCCCAATCTGACTTACTTCCCATGATTACTCCTACCTGCACAGACATGACTGCATACCTACCTTCATTCACGTTTTCGTTAACAATATCCTGTCAGCGTTCATTCACATTCAGAAGTGCCGCAGTACCAGAGCAGATAGAGGTGATAGCAACATATGTTATATGTCTATACCATTGCTAATAAACACAAATCAATCATAGTTTGCCAACAATATAGCAGCCTAATACATTATTTATGCTCATATATCCAATCCACTCGTAGTCCAGAAAATGCGGTTTCCGGGTAGAAACGTTCGAGCCTATCCCGAACATATACGAGGCGTTAACTGTATTCCATTACTTCATCTAGCACTCTTATATTTTAATCCAATTCCACAATAGCTGTCAACAAAAATACGAACATTAAACTATTAAAAATTATTAAAGTTCGCCTTTTGCGGATTACTTTCACAATTTTCTATAATTTCAATGGCACTTGTACGTTAAAAATAAAAAATAAGTGATTTTACAATGAATCCATTTCCATTTTTAGGTTAAGAGCGTATAATTAACTATAATATTTCGTACAATTCAAATGAAATCAGCAATATTTAATCATTTTCTGCCAACTCTACTAATAGACTTGAATTGTAGTAGAACGTTTTTTGGGAGGTTTGATCCTGTTGCTCATCCATACAATTAATCAAGGCGATACCATGTCCACATTGTCTCAGCAATACCAACTAGATCTCGAACATATAGCCATTGCCAATGGTCTCACATCTGCTAGTTCACTCGTCATTGGGCAAGCAATCATTATTCCGCTCACAGCTACAGTGACCGAACATCGAACGAATGCGGGAGAAACATTAGCAGATATTGCACAACAGTACGGCGTTACTATATCAGCTGTTCAACAAATGAACCAATTGCATAATCCTGCACTTATTGAAGTTGGAGTACCGTTACATATTCCAGCAATAGACAAACAACCTCTAGAAATTAACGCCTATTGTGAAGCATTCAGCGAAGTTGGTGCAGCACTCGTTCGCGAAGCAAGCCCTTCTCTTACTTATTTAAGTCCGTTCAGTTATCTTGTCAAGGCTGATGGTACTTTGTTAGCGCCAGAAGATGGTTTGCTCATCGATAGCTCATACGAACACAGTCTCATGCCGATGATGGTCATTACTAACCTGCACAACGGTACTTTCGATTCTCAAATTACACATACTATTTTTCACGATAATATAGTCCAGCAGCGATTACTGGAGCAAATCACTTCTACGATGCTGTTGAAAGGCTATACGGCGCTTAATGTCGATTTTGAATATGTATTGCCAGAAGATCGATTAGCTTATAACCAGTTTTTACGCACATTAACAGACAGACTGCATCAACATGAACTACTAGTTGCTACATCACTCGCACCAAAAACATCATCGCAGCAGACCGGGATTCTCTACGAAGCACATGACTATGAAGCACATGGTCAGATCGTAGATTTCGTCACATTGATGACCTATGAATGGGGCTGGTCTGGTGGACCACCTCGAGCCGTAGCTCCACTGAACGAAATAGTTAAAGTATTAAACTATGCGCTATCCGTTATTCCAGCCAACAAAATTATGCTCGGCATGCCATTATACGGATACGATTGGAGTTTACCTTACGTACAAGGTGGCAATTGGGCTCAGCCAATTAGCTCACAAGAAGCGATCAAACGAGCAGCAACAAACAACGTTCCCATTCAATATGATGAAACAGCTCAATCCCCCTACTACTACTACACGGATGAGCAACAAAAACAACATATTGTCTGGTTCGAAGATGCACGCAGCATCCAAGCAAAACTGAATATCGCCAAAGCACACCAGTTACGAGGGTTGAGTTATTGGGTACTTGGGCTTGCATGCCCACAAAACTGGACACTGATTGACAACAACGTAACAGTAAGCAAATTACTCTAATCGCCTTTCTTTATAAACTTCCTGCGGCCTACGGCAAATCGAATAGAACAGGCTTAAACTTGAAAATAAATAAAGAGCAGTTGACAGGCACTTAGGCTTATCTACTGCTCCTTATTTATAGATATATTAATTCAAATCATACCCCTCTGGATACAACTCACTTGCTCGGAGTTCTAACCTGACTCGCTTCGCATGTACTTCCACCAGCTCCCCTTGATAGAGCACGGTCAAGTTGTGACGTGTATCTCTCCCCTTATAGACGATGGCCGGATCGTTGTGCTCCAGCAATCTTACTTTATCCCCCATAAAATACTCGATCAGATTTTCCGCAACTTCTTCTGTAACTTGTGGCTTGGTTACTTTACTCTCGTGAAGACGGTCCATACGATAGTCCTTTTGCTCCATATAGCTCTTCGCTCGCTCCAGAACTTGCTCTTTTAAGTTCATTTTCTTCGAAATCCAGAGCGCATTACTCTCACCGGATTGTCCAATAATCAGCTTATATTGCGGCTCTAGCGTTTCGCTATTGAATTCCATCGCTGCATTCATGAAGTCAACATGCAATTCTGAGAACTGCTTGATCTCACCATAATGAGTAGACGCTACCGTAATACACCCCATATGGTAAAACTCCTCTAAGATTGCGATTGCAAGGGCTGCCCCTTCATTCGGTTCCGTGCCGCTGCCAATCTCATCGAATAGCAACAGTGTGTTCCGGTTCGCTTGGTGCATAATCTCAGATATATTCTTCATATGCGATGAAAAGGTACTCAACGCGTTCTCCATACTCTGATTATCGCCGATATCCACAAAAATTTTCTTGAATACAGCGATTTCTGTAGCAGGGTCCGCCGAAACGTGGAAACCTGACATTGTCGCAAGCGTGATCAGTCCAATGGTTTTCAAGACAACGGTCTTCCCACCGGCATTCGGTCCAGTAATGATCAGACTACGATAGGCATCCCCGATTTCGAAATGCAATGGAACAACGTTGCCAGGAAGCAGCGGATGTCTGCAATGGATTAACTTGATATATCCATGATCATTAATTCTCGGTTCGATCCCGCTGATGCTTTTGCTATATTTCGCTTTGGCAAAAACCATATCATACTGACTAATCAGATCAATATTTATTGTTATTGGATGCATCTGTTCAAAAATAAGGTTCGACAGTTCCGCTAATATTTGAAGTTCCATCATCACTTCTTCTGCCCTCAATCCCGATAAATCCGCATTGTGCTTCGCCACCGTCGAGGGTTCAATAAACACTGTCGATCCTTTGGAAGACACTTCGATAATCGATCCCGCTACCTGATTCTTATACGCCGCTTTGATCGGAATCGTGAAACGGTCATTCTTCTTACTGACAAAGAATTCTTGAATGTACTCCTTATTCGCACGATTCTTTAGGAATTTCTGTAACTGCTCCTCAATCCTAGCTTCGGTGATCTCGATATGTTTGCGAATCCGCTTTAGCTCTTTGCACGCACCCGAATCTACGCGATTCCCCTTAATTGCAAATTGGATGCGATCTTCGATCTCGAGAAACTCTACCATCGAATATGCATAAGAGCTCAGTTTGGGCGCATAGAATTCCTTTTCCATCATGAACTTCTTAATCTTCCGACAACCGCGCAGGAAATCGGCAACGGCGATCAGTTCCGAAGGGTCCAATACCATGCCTTTTTGTAGCTTCTCCAGCATATACTCAATATTCGAGATCCCTAGCAACGGTACACGACTTTCTGTATCCAAAACCGCTCTAGCCTCTGTCGTTTCATTCAACCGGAGTCTAATGACTTTGATATTCGAGCTTGGTTCGAGTTTATCGATCAACTGTTTTCCAAGATTACTCACGCAATATGTCTTCACCATTTCCTTCAGTTCATTATATTGTAATTTGTCTGTTGTATTTGTGTTCATCGCTTCATTCTCCTCACGATCTATTATTATCATGATGAAGATCCCTACATCATAAGATTTCAATATCTATACTCAAATAAGCACAAAAAAAAGCTGCAGGAGACCCACAACTTTGTTGACATGTATTCAGCATACTCCAACATCCAACAAATCAAGGCTACCACAAGCAGCTGTAACAATCCTCAGTCGCTGTGATTCCCTTTATTCACCGGCTTATGCTTTATCATGTAACGTAGGTATCTTCATAGGTAACTCGAATAATCCATAACATAGGGTTGTAAAAAACGTACATCCTACCCTAGGTCATAGCATCATTCCTTGTTAAATTGTGCCTATTTCGAACCTACTACACTCATAAAACACCTCGTATAAGTATGTCTTTCATTAAAATCTTATGATGAAGCAATAATATAATATTTGTCACCTGAAGTAAAGTACAGATTAATTAAATACGTATCCCATTCACTCAGTAGCGCAATGGAATAGTCACTGAGCCAATGGGATACGGCATAAAAGAGCTATTACAATTACAATAACTTGTGGATAGTTTCTCAACTGCGCATCCTTTACTTACTTTCGTCTGCCCAACTCATAACAGCTTCCACAGGTTTACGAGTCGATACTTTCTCTGGCAAATCAGAATACCCTACATATATAAAACCAACGATACTTTCACGATCCGTTAACTGAAAATGCGAACGCATCGCTTCGTGGTACGTCGCATCACCAGAACGCCAAATCGTTGCTAAACCAAGCTCATGAGCTTGTAACAACATATTTTGTACAGCAGCGTGAGTTGCAGCTAGCTCTTCTTCAATCAGCGCTCTTGGATCATCGGAGGGAGAACAAATCGCTGCAATAACGACTGGAGCACGCATCGCTTTTTGCTCTTCTTTTTGCAATCGTTCTGCTAGTTCTTCACCTAACAATTGCGGATTTTCAGCCATCATTACTTTACCATATCCATCGCCTAGCAATTTCCGCCCATCTCCGGTCATCGCAATAAAGCGCCACGGTTGTGTATTAAAGTGGCATGGTGCCCATGTAGCTGCTTCGATCATATTTTCGATATATTCACGAGGCACTTCCTCTTGCTTTACTCTTCCTATGGATCTTCTAGTACGGATCGCTTCCCCGACAGTTAGCTGCCTCTCTAGTACATCATCTACTTGTTTCATTGTTTGTATTGTCCCCTCTCCTGTTTACAGGCCTTGCTTGTATGCTATCTAAATAACGCTACATACTGTCCGTAACCTTCTTCTTCCAACCGATCCTTCGAAATAAATCGCAGCGCAGCACTATTAATACAATAGCGAAGTCCTCCACGATCAACTGGACCATCTTCAAACAGATGACCAAGATGGGAGTCAGCATCGACACTACGAACTTCTGTCCGCACCATAAAATGTGTCGTATCCTGATGTTCTGTTATAGAAGACTGATGCAACGGTTTCGTAAAACTAGGCCAGCCGCAGCCAGCATCATATTTATCATGTGAACTAAACAATGGTTCACCAGAAACGATATCGACATAGATACCCTCTTCCTCGTGATCCCAGTATTCTCCAGTGAAAGGTCGTTCCGTACCATTATTTTGTGTCACGTGAAATTGAATGTCCGTTAACTCGGCACGCAATTGCTCCACATCTTTTTTCTCCGCACGCCAATGTTCGTTAATAAAAGCATCTCTACCTGAACCTTGTCGATACATTTTATATCGCATCGGATTTTTTTTATAATATTGTTGATGATAATCTTCTGCTGGATAGAAGGTAGGAGCCGCTGTAATTTCGGTTACGATCGGACGATCAAACTTGCCGCTAGCAGCTAACTTCTGCTTGGATGCTTCCGCTAATTGACGTTGCTCTTCTGTATAATAGTAAATCGCTGTACGATAAGAGGCTCCACGATCAAAAAATTGTCCACCTGCATCAGTTGGATCTATTTGTTTCCAAAATACGTCTAGTAGCTTTTCATAAGGAAAAATAGTAGGATCATACGTAATATGAATGACTTCCGCATGACCTGTTGCTTCTGAACAAACTTCTTCATACGTCGGATTGACAGTATGACCGCCTGCATATCCTGATACTACTGCTATAATACCCGGTTGTTCTTCGAATGGTGATACCATACACCAAAAGCAACCGCCTGCAAACATCGCTTCAGCCTGATTATGATGCGACAGCTCCATAGCTATCCCCTCCATCTTCTAATACTAATGATAGCAATAATGCTATTCCACCCCTATTATACATGACAAACGATAGAAACCAAAACTGTTATATTAAGCGATAAATGCAGCTGAGTAGAAGTCGATTATTTCACAATTCAGCTACAATGTTCGTTATTCATCCGCAACCTTTTTGGCGCAATTGCGTTTAGTACAGTGGACAGACTTTTTTTGGCGCATCCTAATATCTTTCGTTCATCTTCGCATCCTCTTCGACTCCCACACAGACGCAACTTGAATTTGAGGTGATACAAGATGAGTGAATTACAAACGGATCTACATTACATTACCAATCAAACGCCTTCTCCAAGACGGACAAAACGTAACAAACGATTACTAGTTGTCTTTCTCATCCTATGGCTTATTTTAATTGGCAGTGGCATCTGGTTAGCGAAATGGTACATTGATACTACAAAAGAGCAAATGACCATTGCCATTGAACAACAAACAAAAGCCGAAGTAACTGCACTGGCTGATCTGTATCAAGCTAATTTGGTAAAACTGGATGAACAATATGAGAAGCGTATGGATGAACTATCCAGCAAAGTCGAAGCGCTCAACGAGCTGCTTACTTTTACAAAAGACAATGCGGACTCGAAGACAGATAATAGCAACAAACTATATTCTGAATTGAACGAAGTGAAGAAGCAATTGAACGAACTTAAAAAGAATTTGGACGTACTGAAATAATGCTAAAAGTTAACTATATTAACCGCTTCATGCTATTTGTTTGTACCCCTTTTCTTGGGATGCTCATCTGGTTATTACTAAGCAGCGCCTCCATCCAATTAACTTCAGCGGAGCTACAATCGGAGGCAAACAAACCGGAAGCAATCACATTTTCGAGAGAACATGAACGACTGATCAAACAACTCAATCTAGCAGAAGCTACTGCTGTCCATACACAACAATCGATCCACAAACAGTTAAAGCTCTACAACGAAACCAATGCTACTATGAAGCAAATAGCCAAAACAACAAGAGAGCAAGCTAATCGCCCGCTCCAAATCTATGACAAGAAAATTACGAGTAAATTAGGAAAGCCAGTCTCTACTATTGAAGGAAAAAACATGCGGGCGCAGCTCTTTTATAATCATCAAGAACAATATAGAAGCTACCTAGTCAAGATCAAGTTAAAAACAGACGATGCAATGAAGATGGTGCTTGGCGGCGATGAGTTAGGTAAAGCAAATACAACACTAGCTGCGGTCAAACAACATAAGGCGGCTGTAGGCATTAATGCCGGAGGGTACGCCGATAGTAAAGGGAAACGATATCCAATTGGCACAACTATCGTCGATGGCGAGTACAGTAATGGCGGATTTGCAGCAACTTACGCGGATCTAGCTTTTGTTGGCATGAGCAAAAATAATAAACTAATCGGCGGCAAATTTTCTAATCAACAACAACTAGATAAATTGAAGCCGAAATTCGGAGCTACTTTCGTACCTGTCTTAATGAAAAAAGGTGTAGCACAAACCATTCCAGAAAAGTGGAAAACTACTCCTGCCCGTGCTCCACGTACTGTTATAGCAAATTACAAAGACGATCAATTACTTCTACTCGTTACCGATGGCTACAATAAAGGCGGTAATGGTGCTGGTGCTACACTCGCAGAAGTACAATCATCATTGAAAAAATTCGGTGTAGTAGATAGCTATAATTTAGACGGTGGCGGTTCCACTACTCTCGTGTTCAACGGTAAATTAATTAATAATCCTGCCGATGGGCAGCTTCGAAAATTACCGACACATTTTTTGTTTTTTAAATAGTACAATAATAAACAAACAATCACGTTAAAACTACGCACTATCGTAGCTTCAACGTGATTGCTGTTTTTAATAGTGCAAACGACTGAGCCTGCTGTAAAAGTAATGCTTCTGCTTCTTGCAAACTAACCAATTGAAACGTAACCTTATCTCCTGGTTTCAGTTGCGCCAGCTTTGGCAAGTCTATCGTACAAACATGAGCAATCCGTGGATAACCACCTGTCGTTTGTCGATCTGCCAGCAATATAATAGGTTCTCCACTTGGTGGAAGCTGCATCGTTCCTGTTGCTACTGGTTCGGAAATTAATTCTTCGGCATTAGCTAATTTAAGCAGCTCTCCCTGCAATCGATACCCCATTCGATCAGACTGACTACTCACACGAAATGTCGTATGAAGCAACCGGTGTTTACTTTGTTCTGTCAGCTCTGCAAACTGTGCACCTACTATTATTCGGATAGCTGTATTCGTTTGTGGATAATATGGAGCAGCATTAGCGAACCATGTTGGTGACAGCATAGGTTGAAAAGACTTATATATTTTCACAGCTTGTTCCGACGGATGATGATGGGTAATGCGATCTCCTGCTGCTAACGATTTACCACCGCCTGGCGGAAGACCTCCTAGCCCACTTCGCAACGCCGTACTGCTACTTCCTAATTCCACCGCTGCTTGCACACCACCCCATATCGCCATATACATCGCTAGCCCTTTTTTTTCAGGTGAAAAATATAACTGCATCCCGATACTGACTGCGACAGGTCGCCATAGCGGAAGTAGCGTTCGCTGCTCTTGTACAACTGACGATTGAGCTTTCGTCACTTCTACTTTCATACCGAACCCACAAATAGCAATTAACATCGGGCGCTCTACTAGGAAACTGGTTTCACCATACATTATTTCAATTGCTGGTACACATGACTCATTGCCAACTAACATATTCGCCGTTTGCAACGCATGGAGATCCATCGCCCCACTCGGTCCTACTCCCACTTGTTGATAACCAAACCTACCACCATCTTGGATCGTTGCCAATGTACCCGCTCGTATCACTACTAAAGCCATCCTACCTGTTTGCCTCCGATCACCGTTGACTCCTTGTTGCTATTGCTGCTACACCCATTTGTCGTACTCTGCTTCGGAAATGGGAACAAATTTTATCCGCTTACCTGCTTGCAAAACTGCGGGTGGATCATGGTCAGCATCAAATAACGTAAGTGGTGTTCTGCCAATAATGTTCCATCCTCCTGGCATCGCAGTAGGATATATGCCGGTTTGTAAACCGGCAATTCCAACACTCCCTGCTGCTACCAACGTACGCGGCTGATCTCTCCGTTTGTACGTAATTCGTTCATCCATTCCACCTAAGTAAGGAAAACCTGGTGCAAAACCTAACATATAGATAAGATATAATGGCTCACTATGAATCGCAATCACTTCCTGCACAGAAAGCTGACAAGCAGCTGCCAATTCAGCCAGATCAGGACCAAACGATCCTCCATAGCAAACTGGAACTTCGATCACCGGGCTACTACACTGCTCTTCCCCCAACGACACTCTCTGCTCCGCTAATATTTCCTCAACAATTTGAGCAACGATAGTGAACACAGTGCTATCTCGCTGCTTGCCTACTGGTAACTGTTGTTGCAGCACAGCTATAGGCTCATAATGTACCGCAATTGCCGCATAACTAATTACTACTTCAACTAAGCCGTGAAATGGTCGTTGTTCTAGTAACTGTTTAGCTTCCATCACTTGTCTATGCGCCTCTATTGCAATTTGCTTACCAAAACGAATCAGTAGCGCACTATCACCTAGCGGCTCTATCGTATAACTTTTCATCTCGTCTGATTTATCCGCTCTGCATAGTGTGGTGACACAATCGGCGGTTTGCCCGCTTGGCAAACTAACGAATCTCCGTCTGTCAGCCCTAATTGACGAGGTGCTAATTCTAACACTAATTTATTGCGCCAATCTAGTAGTTGTTCCTTATAATTAGGATCACTAGCTACATTTTGACACTCGCACGGATCTTTCGTCAAATCAAATAGTTGCTCTGTCCCGAGTCGTGGAAACCAAATATATTTCATCTTCCCATCTGTTACATACTGCATCTCTTGTTCTTCCGAGTAACAAGTACTATGTTCTCCATGCACATAATCCCGTTGAAAATTAGTTTCCCCTCGCATTAAAGGTAACAAACTTAGCCCATCTACCGTATCCGGAATCGAAGCACCTACCGCCTCCAACAACGTTGGCATAATATCTTGTAATACTACTGGAGTATCCACTTGCTTCGCCATTTTCCCAAAAGAAGATGGTAATCGAACAATAAACGGAATATGTGCCGAGCCTTCGTAAGCATATGTTTTTCGCCACAGATTATGATCGCCCAGCATATCGCCATGATCCGATGTAAATACAATAATCGTGTTATCTAACAATTTTTGATCCGTCATAAATTGAAGCAAGCGACCAATCTGATGATCGATATGATGAATAAGTCCATAATACCCGGCTCGCGCTCGTTTAATTTCTTCCTCACTGCGTACTCCCCGCCAAGCATCAGGCCTCGCCGCTTCTTCCGGACAATCATGCATACTCGCCCAATCGCCAATCATCGGTGTCGGCATCTCTTTATTAGCATACAAATCAAAATAAAACGGTAATGCATCATAAGGGGAATGTGGTCTAGCAAACGATGTTTTCAGAAAAAAAGGTTTAGATGGATCTCGCTTCTTCAAAAAGGCGATTGATTCATTAACGGTCCAATTCGTCGGGTGTAAAAATTCAGGAGCATGATACGGTCTTGCCATCCAAGAATTCCAACCAATACCATGATCAACAAAATCATATTCCCCTGTCCTATTACGTTCAAACCACATACGATAATCAGATTTAAACCCAGGATCATGCACTCTACCCGATTCATCTAATTGCGTATGATGAAATCCATTGAGCGACCGTTGCGGATAAAAATGCATTTTGCCAACACCTTGCGTATGATAGCCCGCAGTTGCCAGCTCTCCTGGGAGCGTATGACGAAAACCAGTGCCCATCTGTCCCTGTCCCCGTCCCATTCCCAGCACACCTGTATTCCACGGATTCATCCCTGTCAATAAACTCGCTCTAGCTGGTATACAAGATGGACTTGGCGTATAAGCATGAGTAAACACCGTTCCTTCGGAAGCTAACCAATCCAAATTTGCCGTCTCCACCACTGAATTGCCATAGCTCCCTAGCGTATCCCATCGTTGCTGGTCCGTCATCAATAATAAAATATTAGGTTGCGTCATAAATACATCCCACCTCTAATAATATATACATCACTTTATACACATCACTTTTTTTGTAAGCGTATACCACTTTCATAATTATAACATAATACGACTTTCTGTATTCTAATTTATCGTAAAAGGCTATGTCGGCAGTAAGTATCCCATTCGCTCCGTGCAAAATACCCACCCACTGAGCGATGGGGATACGCTAATAAAGAAAATCTAGACTTGTAGGATGACTTGTTCCCCAGCAAATTTTATCCAGCGGATTACAATTCCTTATCGCCTGAAAATTGTTATAACCTAACTCCCTTTCCCCTTATGACCCAACCAGCTTCCTTTAATTGCTGTGAAAGCAGTCGAGCAAACTGTACCGCAGCGCCATTATCTCCGTGAATACAAATCGTATTTGCTTGAAGCGGCAGAAATTGACCAGTTCTAGTTGTTACTTTGCCAGTCGTTATTATTTGTAAAACTTGCGCAGTTGCTTCGTTGACATCTGTTATGCTGGCAGCATGATGTGTGCGGGGCGTGAGACTCCCATCCTGTTCATAGCGGCGATCAGCAAATACTTCACTGGCATAAGCTAATCCCCTTTGCTTTGCTGCTCGTATTAATTGACTATCAGCGAGTCCATATAAAATAAGTTGGTCGTCTACTTTATAAACTGCTTTTACTATCGCTTCAGCTAAATGCTCATTGCGAGCTGCCATATTGTATAGCGCACCATGGGGTTTCACATGGCGAACAATGCCACCTTCAGCTTTAGCAACAGCCATTAGCGCCCCTAACTGATAAAGAACTAATTCGTACACATCTTCCGCTGAAACTTGTAATTCTCGTCTACCAAACCCATGCAAATCAGCTAATCCCGGATGCGCACCGATTGCTACGTCATGCTCCAATGCTAAGCGCACAGTGCGACGCATCGTTTTTGGATCACCGGCATGAAAACCACAAGCAATGTTCACTGAACTAACGTGCTGCATTAACATTCGTTCTTCTTGCTCCGTTAGTAATCGGTAAGCGCCGTAATCTTCCCCTATATCACAATTCAAATCAATTATATTAATACGTTCAGCACACATAAAAAACACCCCTTTTACTCATTATAGAGCAAAATCGGGTGTGATTATTAACTAGTAATTTAATTCTGCTATAATAATACTATTATTATAAAGACAAAGGAGTCCAATACCTAATGGCAACTATAGAAGACTTTGCAGCACTTGATATTCGAGTAGGAACGGTGCTCACTGCACAGCCTTTTCCAGAAGCACGTAAACCAGCAATTAAAATGACAATTGATTTTGGCGAGCTCGGTGTAAAACAATCCTCTGCCCAAATTACGAAACGCTATGCTGCTGAACAACTTATTGGAAAACAAGTCATTGCAATTATTAATTTTCCATCAAGAAAAATTGCCGGTTATAAATCAGAAGTACTTGTACTAGGTGGCGTGCCATCAGCAGATGATGTTGTATTGCTACAACCAGATCAACTTTTACCAAATGGAACGCCGATTGCGTAATTTTAAAAATAATCAGAAAAATACGATGTTTGTTGCTCGATTGCATCTTCTAATAGATCAACAATCTCATCAGAACAGGTTAAGCGACCTATTTTATGCAAATAGTCTGGTCGTTTGTAGCCGAGCAACATCGTTGTCATCGTTTGGATATCTATTCTGGAATTACTTCGTTCCGTTGTTCGTTCAATGGAACCTTTTCCGTCTGCTGCAATGTGTAGCTTAAACACACCTTGATTCCATGCAAGCAACGGATCATCCAATGTAAATACCCACGTTCGTTCGAATGTATCTGCTTTGAAAGGATATTGTGCAACAAATTGTTCAATATCAACGATACGAGCCATGTAATATGGAGAAATAGTTTCTTTTATATCCGCATCTTCCAACAAAAATGCAAGTGGTTCATCTGTATGTGTACGCCCAACTACTTTGGTAATCATAGAAAAATGGGCACTTATAAAGTTCCACAACCCACTTCTCGCTTCTTCATTCATAAAAATCATATCTTTAATATGAAATATTTCATCGGCAATCCAGTACAAGACGTAACCATCTGGTTCACGATTTTCATTGTAATAAATGGCTGCTGTTAAATCATCCGAATCCCAAAACCAGTACTCATTCCACGCTAATTTATTACGAATCATCGCACCATGTGTTTTTAGTGAAAACCGTTCATACGCTTGGCGTACTTCTTCACTTTGTGGAGCTACTCGTTCAACATCGCCGGTTACTTGCTTTAATTTAGGCAATTGATAATCTTGTACTTCGTACACAATACGATCCGATATAACCTCCCATCCTTTACGACGATAATACGGGATAGAATACGGATATAAGTACGATATCGATTGATTTTTAAGACGCATATTTTCCAATGCTTTATATAACAGTTTGTTCATCAGCCCTTGGTTAGAATACTCCGGAAAAGTACCAACACTAGTAATCCCGCCCATATCATAAGTTTTTCCGAATATATTCACTTGAAATGGGTAAACAGCAACTTGTGATACAAGCTTGTCTCGATCAAACCAGCCCCATACATCTGCATGCTCTAGTACTGGGGAAATAGCTTGCACCATTTCTTCTTCATCCCAGCCTATTCGATACAAAGATTGATGTGTCACCTGAAAAACATAACGTAATAGTTCACTATATTGCTGCAAATGTTCCGGTTCCACTTTCTGCATTTTCAACTGTTTTTTTCGACTCATAAAGATCCTCTCTCTTCGTTTTTAGTCATCATTGATATAGTAATAAACTAATTACTAATTATTAAAATCGTGAATGACTATCATTCATTGTATTAAATTATGAGCAACTAGTCAAAAAAGAACAGACCTTCATCGCTGAAAACCTGTTTAATAAGTATAGTATATACTTGACTACAGCGGTCTAATCCATTTTTTCACACTGACTATATGGATGATATGAATTAAACCGATTCTACTGACTCACTAGTTGTTTTTTGAAATGTAGGGCGCATTTCTTTTAATGTACGCAGCCATAACGCTGTTACTACAAATAATATGGCAGAAATGCTATAGACGGGGACTATGCCACCCGTAGCTTCCAAAACCCAAAAACTAATCATAGGTCCAAGTGCTGCACCCAAATCGGTAGCGACGGAATAAGCAGTCATAATAGCGATGACCATCGAGGACTTGCCAATATCTGAAGCGACGGCGTCCATTAACGTTGTTACTGCCGTTCCCGTTACTAAAGCAAACAGTACAATTAGTATCCATATATAGATTGGAAGTGACCATGGAATTAACGCAAAACAAATAGCGGCAATCATCAACGATGCAAACAATAACGGCGTTCTCCCTTTCGGACCATCCGACATGCGACCAATCCAAACTGCGAGGAATGGCTCCCATAACCAACGAGCAGCTTGAATCGCACCAGCTAATGCAGTACTGCCCAATATAATACCGAAAACCGATATATCAGACGCATAATGGGTTTCAATAACTAAACTTAACGTAGCACTCATCGTCGCATATAGTAGCGAAATTAATAGACCTCCAATAATAATTTTGAGAACAGGAGCTGATTTTAAATAAACAGAAACTTGCTTAAAGGAAGGACTTACTGAAGTTTCATTCGTCGTTTGTTTAGATACAAACAACATAATGATCGGTATACCAATGGCACATATACAACCAAATACGATAGCAACAGTTGGCAAACCAATGATCGGCACCAAAATACCACCTGCAAGCATACCTACTAAACTTCCTAACCGAGAAACACCATTGAATTTTCCCATCACATATCCACGATTCGTATCATCGGAATAATTAATAACAGCAAAATAACCGCCAATCCGCAGTAACGACCATGCAATTCCCCATATTATACGTAATATTAACCAAATAATAAAACCTTTAAAAACCCCATAGCCAATTGTCGTTAATGTACCCAATACTATTGCTACCAACAATCCCGTTCGCAGAGACATTTTGTGATATAACCAACCCAAAATAGGATTAAGTGGTAAACGTACAAAACGATTAATCGATAATAAAATTCCTACTTGCCATAACGAATCAAGTCCAATTTGACGCCAATAGACAGGTAAAACAATATATAACATAGAATCGCCTAATAAACTAATCGCTGTAACAATTGCTACCATAGTGACAGGCGTAAGTCGTTCTTTTAAACGGATAATAACACCCATTATATTCCTCCTTTACGTTATACTTTTACGCCATTCTTTTTACTTGTTCAGTTAAAATAATTGACTTGTTATTAGATTAGTCATCTTTCTTCAGAAGGTCAATGTTTTTCGTTGCTTTCACACTATCTTTACATGTTATTAATTACTTTTAATTGTTTTTTCTTTTTTTCTGCGTATCTTTCCTGTTCATTTCTTGGCAATTTTCTAAAACAGAACACAAAAAAGACACAACCTTAGTTCACCGACTATTAACAACTATTTGTTAGTAATCAGTACCCTCAAAGCCGTGCCTCTATAGAACAAGCTACTATAATATCGAAGTATTTAATACATCACAGTTCCTATATTAGCTTAATTGTTGTAATCGTTTTATTTCCTCCATAGATAGTCCCGTAGCGGCAGCTATTACATGATCATCTAGTCCTAATCGAACCATTCGTGTCGCTATTATTTCCTTCGTTTCTTGTGTACCTTCTAATTTTCCTTCTAACTTACCTTCCAATTTACCTTCTTGTTTCCCTTCTAATTTAATATCACTTATTACTTTTTCCAGTCCCATTATCGACACATCTCCTTTCGCACTATGTATAAACTGTACTATTTTGAAAGCATCATCTGGTAGTTTGCGACCAATAATGTTCGCTATCCAAGTCAATAACTTTTGCTGATTATCTTCAGGAAGCTTACTTATAATACGTACCAATTTCCTTAATCTATTAGTTAATTGTTCTTTCTCTTCTGCTTGATCTAATAAAAAAACAGATGCAATCGTGTTAGACATCATTAGCAGATCTTCTTCACTATAACGTGCAACATCAATCAGTATATATTCAAAATTTAATAACTCCGAGGTAAATAATTGCTCGTTAACTAACAGTTGACGAACCTGCCGCTGCGCATGCCACTTCTGCTTTCCATTATATAAAACAATCGGGATAATAGGTGGCAATCGAAATGTTTTTCGATTAGCAGCTATTTGCTCATCGTTTTGCAACAAGTAACGCCATACTTCCACTTGATACAGTAGTAATCGATAAGCCATCCGGAAATCAACGGTCGATTGCATTTCTAATAATAAATAAAATATAACATCTTGCTCGTTTACTTGCACACGATAGATAAGATCTGCTTCTTTTCGTTTAAAGTCCTGTAATACAAACGTATGTGAAATTTCCTCCACATGATCTTCCTCTATATTATTTACCCAATCTCGTGCAATAAAGCTGCGTAGCAATTCAATAAATATCTTTTTATTCGATAATAAAAAACGATAAGAACTATCATGCTGTTGATATAATCGTTCCTTATTTTCTGTCGAATCCATCTACTTTCATTCCCTTCGACTTATTTTTAGTATACTCATTTTCGAGTTAAAAGTGTAGCACAACAACTGGTTCTCTCTATACACATGTTAGTTATCACAAAGCAACATGCTGTTAAAAACAAAAAAACTGCGCACAGATGCAAGCATTACTCTCATACCTAATAGGTAAACAAGAGTGCTTCTCTTCTGTACACAGTTTCGTATCATCTAAATATCGTATCCATATTGTTGATTAGACTATGTTATAACCAATTCCAGTCTCTAGCTACCACATTTAAGCTCTAAAAGGTACAAGCTGCTCATTTATTTGCTTCGTTTGTGTATAAACCTGTTGGTAAATAGCGAATAGTTCAGCATAAGTCTGAGTTGCTTGTTCTTCGGGAGCATAAGTAGCACCATACTTTACAAATTGTTGTGCACAATCTTGTAAAGTGCTGAACCAACCAGCTCCGACTGCCGCTAACATCGCTGCTCCTAAGCCTGGTCCTTGCTCATTTTCCAAGGCTACAACAGGCGTGTTAAAAATATCCGCTTGCATCTGTAGCCATATTTTATTTTGCCCGCCACCGCCAATAGACACCACTTTATCAATCTGCTTGCCAGCATTGCGTAATAAGTCAATGGATTCATGCAAGGAATAGGTAATTCCTTCCATAACAGCTCGTACAAAATGACTGCGACGATGGCTACCATCCATCCCGATAAAACTAGCACGAATATTAGCGTCGGCATAAGGTGTTCGTTCTCCAACCAAATATGGTGTAAACAATAAACCGTTACTGCCTGGAGAAATTGTATCGATCCCACCTAACAACTGATCAAACGTTTCGTGAGGGGCGAATACTTCTTTGAACCAGCTTAAACTATAACCAGCAGCTAGCGTAACTCCCATCGCATAGTAAGCATCCTGCATACCATGATTAAAGAAATGAACTTTTCCAGCAAAGTCACTTGTTTTATCTGCTTCATAAGCAAGAATAACGCCAGATGTACCGATACTGCTTAACGTCAGTCCTTCGTGTAGAATACCCGCACCAATAGCACCACATGCATTATCTGCACCACCCGCAAAAACATTCGTAGTCGGATCCAATTGGACCTGCTCCGCAATTGCCGGCAGTAGCTCCCCTACATGATCGTGTGATTCCACTAACGGCGGACAGAGCGATAACGGTAATTGGAATGACTGTAATAACGTTTCACTCCATCGTTTATCTGCTACATCGAGCAATAATGTTCCCGCTGCATCGGAATAGTCCATATGCAACTGCCCCGTAAGCCGATAACGCACATAATCTTTTGGTAGTAGAAATACATTTGCTTGTGCAAATACGTCCGGTTCATGTTCACGTACCCACAATATTTTTGGCAATGTGAAACCTTCTAACGCTTGATTACGAGCAATTTGTATTAGCTTCTCACCAAGTACTTGCTCAATATAACGACATTGCGCAGTTGTCCGTGTATCATTCCACAAAATTGCTCGGCGAAGTGGCACACCTTCTTTATCTAATAACACAAGCCCATGCATTTGTCCCGAAAAGCTTATTCCTGCTACTTCGTTGCTCGCAACTTTGGCAGACGTAACTACTTCATCAATAGCAGCAATCGTACCTCGTACCCAATCTTCCGGATCTTGTTCACTCCACCCTGAATGATCATGATAGAGAGGATAATTGCTAGCCGCTTCGGCTACTACTTGCCCACTTTTATTGACCAATAGTGCCTTCACAGCGCTCGTTCCCAAATCTATACCAATGACATAACTCATAAGTACGCCTCCCGACGTAAATGATACGTTAATTACACGCTAAAAATAACTTCACTTAATAGTAAACGTAGACGTTCTTGACGACCAGAACGATTAACGATTGGATTATTTTGCAATGCATACTGCTCTAATGAAGCTAATGTCGCTTTCCCTGCAACGATATCTGCACCAATGCCTGTATTAAAACTGCTATAACGCTCTTCTATTACACTGTCAAATATTTTTTCATCGATCAGTTTAGCCGCTGCTTTCAAGCCCCAAGCAAAGCTATCCATACCAGCAATGTGAGCTAGGAACAAATCGTCATCTTCGAAAGAAGCACGGCGTACTTTTGCGTCAAAGTTAATACCACCACGACCGATACCACCTGCTTTTAGCACTTCAAACATTGCCAGTGTCGTACCATATAGATCTGTTGGAAATTCATCCGTATCCCAGCCTAATAGTAGATCGCCTTGATTCGCATCTAGTGAACCGAGCATACCGTTGATCGCAGCTGTCCGAATTTCATGCTCGAATGTATGACCAGCAAGTGTCGCATGGTTCGCTTCCAAATTCAGCTTAAATTTATCTTGCAAATTATATTTGCGCAAAAACGAAATCGTAGTTGCCGCATCAAAATCATACTGATGTTTGGTCGGCTCTTTTGGTTTCGGTTCAATTAAAAACTGTGCGTCGAAGCCAATTTCTGCTGCATAATCAAGCGCCATTTGATACAAGCGAGCTAGATTATCTAGTTCAAAGCCCATATCCGTATTAATTAATGTTTCGTATCCTTCGCGACCACCCCAGAACACATAGTTTTCGGCACCTAGTTCTTTACCTACTTCTAAGCCTTTTTTAATTTGAGCAGCAGCGTAAGCGTAGACATCAGCATTGTTCGTCGTACCAGCACCATGAACATAGCGAGGATTCGTAAACATATTAGCTGTATTCCACAACAATTTTTTGCCTGTTGCTTGCTGTTGTTCTTTTAGTAGTGCTACTATGACATCCAAGTTTTTGTTCGTCTCTGCAAGTGTAGCTCCTTCAGGCGCAATATCTACATCGTGAAAAGCATAAAAAGGAATATTTAACTTTTCCATAAATTCAAAATTTGCTTCTACTCGAGCTTTCGAACGATCTAATCCATCTAGTTTGTCCCAAGGACGCACCATCGTGCCGGCGCCGAATTGATCTGCTCCATTCGCATTAAACGTGTGCCAATAAGCCACTGCAAAACGCAAATGCTCCTCCATTGTTTTACCAAGCACCATTTGTTTGGGATCATAATGTTTAAACGCAAATGGGTTGTCAGAACCTTTACCTTCAAATCCGATTTTTCCTATATTTTTAAAATAACTCATATTAAATAGCCTCCCCATCATTTTAAGTTGTTATCTCTTAACAACAGAATACCACGTTTTCACCAAGTTTGTCTATCCGATAAACTAAGTTCATTTGCTTTTTATTTTGCAAAGTTCATTCTTACGACAATCTGATTTCGTGATATAATGAATGACAAAATTGTATGTAACAAAAAGGAGTTTTTTCGGTGAAGGCAAAATCTACTGGCGATCAAGCACTAATAAAAAAAATAAATACTGCTATCGTTCTTGATGCCGTTTTACAACATGAGCCAATATCAAGAGCTAAAATCTCGGTATTAACCGGGCTGAATAAAGCGACCGTTTCTAATCTTGTCCAAGATTTATTGGATCAACAGCTTGTTTTGGAAGCAGGCACCGGTAAATCTAGTGGCGGTCGTAAACCAGTTATTTTACACTTCAACCATCGCGCAGGGTTTGCCATCGGTATTGATTTGGGCGTCAATTATTTACATGGAATTTTAACGGATGTAACAGGAAACATCCTACACAAATATGAGTTGGCTCATCAATTACGAGACAGTGAACAAATTATAGAATTATTGGTCGAATGTGTACAACAATTAAGTAAGCAAATGCCCGAAAGTCCTTATGGATTAGTCGGTCTAGGCATTGGCGTTCCTGGTTTAGTAGATGAACTAGGTACTGTACTGCTTGCCCCCCATTTGTTATGGAAACAAGTCAATTTACAACAAATACTAGAAACTCGTCTACAAGTTCCCGTCATCGTAGACAACGAAGCGAACGCTGGAGCACTCGGCGAATTAATATATGGAGCAGGCCGCAAAACAACGAACCAAATCTACATTAGTGTCGGCATCGGTATTGGTACAGGGCTCGTATTAAACAATCAATTATACAAAGGAGCTTATGGTTATTCTGGCGAACTAGGTCATATGTCGATCAAATTTGACGGTGACAGATGTAGTTGTGGTAACTATGGTTGCTGGGAACTTTACGCTTCCGAACAAGCTTTGTTAAATGGTGCTGCATCGCTAGGGATGCATAGTTTATCCCAATTATTGCAAGCCGCAGAATCTGGTCATAAAGAAGTTTTAGCTCTATTTGATCACGTTGGCGCCTTTCTCGGAACTGGTATAGCAAACATTGTTAACACCTTCAATCCCGATCTGATTATTATAGGTAATCGAATGAGTCGGGCAAGAAAATTTCTTGCCTCATCGGTGCAGGAAGCAATTATTGCACGAACGTTACCGTTAAATAGAGAACACATTAAACTTCAATTTGCAGAACTTGAAGATCACTCTGCAGTTCATGGCGCTGCATATGCGGCGTTGGCACGCTTTTTGACACAAGTGAAAGAAGGGAATCTAATCTAGATTCTTGGTCTTGATTCTGCTTCTTTCACTTTTTGCTACGTTGTTTTCACTATTTCAATCGGTGCACACCTGCAATCGAAGCAGCTTCACCCATTATAAAAATAGTAACCGTAGTCGATTTGATTGTTCCATTATTATAATAAGCAGTAAAAGTTACCGGCACCGCTCCATCTGCCCATTTGGCAAACGACTCCTCCCATAGCTCGAACGCCCAACTATTTTTATTTACCGGAAGTAATGTCACTTTTTTCGGTATTCTTTCACTTTCAACCTCCACTCGCGATGCTACAGTGGCTGTTGTTGTATCTGTTGTTAGCGCTTGCAATAACAGTTTTTCTCCTGCCCAAAAAGTAGCGTATGTACGAGGACTATCTTTGTGACCACTTGTTTTCAAATTATACTGTATCCGATGATTATTCCATTTTTCTGTATGATGTACGAACCCACTAACTGTAAGTGGTAATACTGCTATTGGCTTACTAATACTTACTGGTGGCGCTTTTTCATCACTGACCATTAATTTCATCGTCCATTTACCAACTTCGGTCATTTTTACTCGTGGTGCAGTAGTTGGATATGGGGCATCAAACGTATAGTCATACGTTGTTTTCCTACCCGTCGGACTCGTCAGTTCATACTTCACTGTCAGTTTGTCTTTATCTGCGTCATTCACATCCGATTTAAACTGTACCATGTCCCCTTCATACACAGGCTGTGGCTCCCATGTAAATGCTGCGGTTGGCGGTCGATTGTTTACCACTTCTACGATTTGTCTCACCGTTTCGGTATTACCATTAGGGGTAGTCGATTGCCATTCGATTGTATACTTGCCGTTTGGCATTGAACCAATTTTATGTGTATAGATCCAATCTTTTGCACCGTAACCTGTACTACTCTTCGTTGTCGATGTCATGTTAAATATTTTTTGATAGCTTGTTCCTTTAAACAAGGTAACTGTTGTTGCATTTGCTCGATAGGCTGCATCAGGATACTTGGTCGTCGATGCTACAAATTCATACGTATCGTTCACTACGAGCGATGTTACTTTTTTCGTACCACTCTCCCCCTGCTCACCTTTCGCATCAATCTGACCTTTTAAGTTGATCGGCGTTACTACTTTTACTGTATAATTTTGACTTGCCTTTGATCCAGCAACTGAACCAATGCCTTGAATCGTAAACGTGTATGTGCCATCTGGTGTTGTGTTGGGAATCGTTAATACTTCATTTTGCCAGTTAATATCGTTATTTATTTTCTTGCCTGTATAGTAAGGAACTGTTTTGTTAATATGACTTCCCATCGTTAATGCCAATGATATAGAATACGGATACCTTGTCCACATATCAAATGCCGTTAGCTGCTCACTGGCTGGTACGCTATTTACTGAAAAGCCACTGTACGATGATTTAAGGTTACTTTTCATCTGTACCGGTATCGCATTTGGCAAAATATATTCTCGTCTAACCGGATCAGACCATTCATCCTCTATATCTTGCACCCGATAATCCAACGTATAAGTACCAGGCGGCAAGCGATCGGGAATCTTAGTAAATACTTCGCCTGTTCCTTTATTCGTGAAGCGTAGCGTACGATCTTGAATGCCACGATCCGTTTTTGCTCGAGTAATGTTATGGTCTAAATCATAACTCGTATCGATCCAAATTGTTTTGTACATATTCGCATCGGTCAAGTAATCAAAGTCCAAAATAACATCAGCAATCGGTCTACGGTGTACCATCACTTCTACCGCTGCTTCGTTCGACTCGTAATTAAAATTGGCTAGTTTCGGATCGGTTGATGGTTGATCTTTTACTTTTCGATAGAACGTATATTTTCCTGTTTTAGTAAGGGCTATTTCCGATTGATATGGATGCCAGTTCTGTATATCCTTTACTGCAATAAGCGACTGCTTATTGAATGTCATAAACCCTGTACTATTGTCATAATAATCGGGGTCTTGCACTATTTGCAGCTGGTCAAACTCCGTTGGCAATGCATCATCTTCATAATCAAAATATGCTGTATAGGTTTTCGCTGTCTGTCCAACCAATAATAGTGTTTTCGGTACGGCTGGGTTGTTTTTGGCGATATGAGCAATGAGTTCAGCCATTACATCTTCTATCGCTCCCTCGTTTACTATAAAACCATTGTGTGTCATTTGTTTTTGTATCGTATCCTTGCCTACTAATAGAAGTGTTGCATCGTGCTTGTCCAACACCATCTTTAAATCATTTAACTCCGAAATCGTTTGGTCGGTCATATAAACAACGACTTTGTTTTTAACAGCTTTCATAAAACTAGCATCATAGGGCTGGCGTACATCTTTGTAGATTGTACCTTTGTAGTAACCAGTGTAATCATCATACTGCACCATTTTTGGAACCCATTCATCTCTTATGCGGTATACTGTTCCAGAATAATATGCCGTCCAGCTCGCCGAACAACTACCATTAGGAGAACCAGTGTTTGGACATTTTCCTGAAGTCGATTCCCCTGTACGGCTAAGTGAACCTGAGTAACCATCACTACTGTAAGACATGGAAGAAGGACAATTACTCCATGAACTACTGCTTTGATATTTTCCTTTACTATCGTAATAAGTCGTTACACTACTCGAACAACTATCCGTTGCTGTTTTACTATCTGTCACTTTTACATAGTTACCTTCGTCTCTTGAGTATGGAGAGTTGCTTGTGCTTGTTCGTTCCAATACTCCAGAATACCCATCGGGTGAAGTATAGGTGGTTGTGCTGGATGGATAGCTTGAACCTGTATTTCGATACGTGCTAGCTTCTTGGCTATAGGTGTATGTTTTCATATCCCAAATGCCGATGTTCGCCATCATATTAGCACGTGTGAAATCATTCGTCAGCGTTACTCGATTACCCCGTATATAGTCGATAGAATCTTGTTTTAAGTTTTTATCTAACATGAAGTAAACATCCATTTCGGGCATCTCTACAGGTGTGTCAAAATACATATGGCTAAATGGTGCATAGTTATCTACCGTAAAGAATGCTTCATAATGATGCGTTTTGTTGTCTTTGTCTGTAATAAATTCTTCTAAACGTTCTTGCTTTGTCCCTTCTTTGGCATCAACGACTATTTTGTATTGTCCTAATTGGTCAAAGACAGGTAAATTGTCTACATCCCCATCCGATTCAAACATTTTTTTAGTAAAACTACCATCCTGTTTGCTATCGTAAAAGACTTGTAGTTTTTTAGTGTCAATAAAATCGCCATCCGTACTCTGTACATCATAGAATAGCGGTAATTCATCTAGTCTGCTGGTTTGTTCACTATACGTATGAGCAATAATGGCTGGTCGATGGTCAGGTAATATTTCGTAATCCACAAGGTATGGATCAGACACCCTTGTTATACTTTTACCGTTGCCATATCGAATGACTCGCTTAGCTGCTATGCTCATTTGATAGTTGCCGGTCTCTTTATAGATAAACATTTTTTCAGCCTTATTATTTTCTCCGTATCCTTCTCTAATTTTAAGGTTTGGATCATCAAGCTTTACGTAACTAAACGATGTAATTTCTAGAGGATCACGTTCTTCTGCCCACTGGTCATTACTTTCTTTCGAACGGTCAAAAGCTTGCATTGTCCGATTTTGCTTATATAGCCCTTCTAATTTTAAAGATACTCTTGGTTTGGATTCATGAATGACGACATATTGTGTAATGTGTGATTCTGTACCATCTGGTGCATTAAAGTAAGCAGATACTTTACGTAAACCAAGCTTATCTTCTCCAAAAATGTACTCTCCTTTGAAAAAGGCATTGGCATCTATGGGTACATCATCTACCGTCACACGTTTGGTGAAATCACTATAGTTAGCTGTAACATTGCCGCATTGATCGGTTGGAATCATATTAGGCGCACCTTCTGTTGTTGGGAAAGGTACAACATCATACCAATGCAGCTCCCAATCGACATTAGGTGTAATGTACTGTGGTATGTCTGGTAACATGTCACAAGACCAAGCAGGTGTATTCGGCATGAGCATAACCGTAACTTCTTTCGTTTCAGTAGAACGATTATTCGTTGTTTTATCTTTATCTATAATCGTTTGACTAATGCTAAACGTACGTATTAACGCTTGATCTCGCATCGTTTCTGCTGGCAGCTGGTCATACATAAATTGTTGTAAAAATCGATTTACTGCTTCTTGATCTAAATAACCCTTGTTTGGTTTTTTCACTTCGGGAATAGCAGGATCAAATGTCTTCGTTGCTTTTTTGCTTTTATCGTGTGTATTCGTAATGACAAACTCATAGTAGTCTGCATCTTCCCCATAGGAGTAATCGATATAATCTAACATATCTGCTGTCAGTTCTGAACGTTGTTCCAAACGATGTTCAGGCAATACATGAAAATCACTTTTCATACTACTATGTGGATTCGGCTGAAACTTTAAGTTTAACTGACAAGTTTCTCTCGCATACGATGGATCAATGTCACTATGATTGGCATAGTAAACAGAGACGGCTGCGTTAGAAGTTAATGTCCACACATCCTTATTCGTTCGATCCAACTTTTCCGTATCAACTTTTATCGAAAATACGTGACTAGCTTTATTTTTTGTGATGATTACCCCATCTGCCTTTTTAGAGGAAAGACGAGATTCTATTTTCTTACTAGTTGGATTGGTTAAATCTAGTTTCCAATAATCAATATCTTTACGTGTATAAAATTCTGTTTCTCTGTCTCGCTTATTAATATAGCTTTCATCTTTCAATATACCAGTCACTTGCACTTCTACTTCCACAAATTGCGACTTTCCAAGTGCAATGGGCTTCTTACTTACAGGTACAATTTCACAAGCAGCTATCGTTGGTTTCTTTTCGTTTGGTGTTTGCTGTAACAATGGAAACGATTGATAGAACAACGCTTTTTTCGTTGGATGCCAGTGGTACATCATCCCAATGCCCGGCTCCCATACGGTCGGCTCTTGTCCAATGTTCATGAAATTACGAACGTCAGTGTAATCTTTATTTTCACTTGATAGAATACGATCACGATCGGCATAAGATATTCTTGGTGCATCTGCAAAACGAAAACCAATGGAACGATCGATGTTCGTTTTAATCTTATCTAGTTCAGGATCATTATGTTCCCTATCTCTGTATACTCCACCTGGTGATCCAGGCTTATACTTATAGCTTCCAGGCAAGCTTTTCCATGGCTGATAAATCCACCGTTTATCCACTGGTTGCAATGTATAATCGTTACTGTCTCGAATGAAATGGTCATTCGGATACAGTGTGCCACTAACATCATATCCTAAGAAACGATACTCTCCAAATTCTTTTTTACTACCAGATGATTTGCTAAAATGTCCTTTGTTAGGAAAGACATTTGCATCGGCATCTTGCATGCCTTTTTTAAAACTTTGAATATTTCCATCTACTTTACTGACATCTCCATATACAATTAAATGACGTTGACCAATAACATCTTGTGAATGGTCACTTATCTTCCATGTTTGATAGTAATATTCGGAATTAAACTTAAATCCATTATCGCTACATGGTCTTACATGAGTAGGTATATCCCCATCTACTGAAGGATTATAACCACACTTATTATTAAAACCATTAATGGTCGTTGGTGCTTTTACTTGCGCTGCTAATACGAACTCTTGCAAAGGCTCTATTGGAAATAACGTGAGCAATAGAGCCATGAGAGAAGTGAGTACGACTAATTTCCTTCGTTTCTTGGTCAATGTTTCCTGCCCCCTAGTAATTATATTTCAATAGAATATCTTCGCCACTTTGCATTACCATCGAATATTTGCGATTATTAAATGTAAAGTACTTTTCTTTTGATAAATCTTTTTCATAAGACTTCATTAGTTTATTTAGTTCTTTCCCTTTTCCTTTACCAGCAAATACTTCTACTACAGCATCAAACAAGGCTTGGCTATTGGGCATTTTTCTCGTTTTAGGATAACGCATCCTAATTTCTCTCGCATCACTAGAACTCACTGTCACACCAAATTCGGTTTGTGGTCGAATTTCGTATCTACCTATCTTAGTTAAATAGATCCAACTATCAGCATCATCTTTATTTTTGAAAATGGACAATGAAAACTGAGCAACATCTACATATCCCTTTGTTACATGTTTTTCAGCTAATTCCAATATATTATTATAAGTGTCATATTTAAATTTATCTGGAAACAAGATTATTTTTCCATTTAGTTCCATGTAATATTGTCCTTTTAAGTTCGGCTTGTATGGTGTGCGTAACTCAGGATTGCGTAAACGTAGTACCATTGTTAATGCTTCAGCTCGTGTAACATAGCGATTAGGATAGAAATAACCATTTGGATAGCCTGCCATAATGCCTGTTATCAGCATCGTAGGATGGTAAACAGCTACATATCCACTACCTGTAACAAAATCTTTCAATCCACTGTTTTTCCTTACAAACTCGTGATAGTTGTTTTCTACTCCACCTTCAAACTTGCTATACCATTCTCCAAGTAAAAAACTCGCTTCTTCTCTCTTCAAATTCTTCTCAAATCGCTTATATTCTTTTGGGAACACACCATCAAACTCTAACAAGTACGGCATTTCATATAACATATCGATATATGGTTTTGCCCAATAGCCTTTCTTTGCTGTTTGGAAGTCGAAGTTGTTTTTACGAACTGCCGCTCGTATCTCCCCTAGAAAGCCAGGTTGATATTCCGCCAATTGGTCGTACCATGCCATATCAAAAGTCGTTCTACCATCTTCTGTCATGGAGAAGGCACGTAGCATCATTACTACGAATTGATCAGCTTGCACTACATCATCTGGACGAAATGAGCCATCAGGAAAACCGTCTACTAACCCTTTTTCATACGCTTGCAATATATTGTTTTTTGCCCAATGTGTACTTATGTCGTTGAATGGTACGCTTGCACTATTTTCATTCGCACTTGCTTTCGGCATTATTGGAAGTACCAAAAACATTAACAATGCAGCCATCATAGATAGGATTACTTTTTTCATAAAAAATCCCCCTTTAATTGGTTAAAAATAATACCAGTCGCCTTAATACCGTTACTGCTTCTGCTCTTGTTACTGGCTGTTCAGGTTTAAATGTCTCGTCAGCATAACCGTTAAAAATACTGAATTGGCTAACTGTAGCTATCGCTTGTTTGTAGTCTGTATCGAGTTTAGCTACATCTTTGAACGTTGCTGTTTTAATTTTGCTATCGTTGGTCATGGTAATGACGTTAGACAAAATGAGTGCAACATCTTTTCTTTTTAATTCCTTATTGAAATGATTTGTTGCTATATTAAACTGTAAATCTTCAAATGCACCGATATAAGGTTCTGACCAATGTTTTCCCTTTTTTATAGAAAAGTTATACTCTCCGCTATCTAGCTGTTCTTTCTTCGCTTGGTCAATCACATTCCAACGCAAACGTCTTGACCAATTACGCTCTCCTGTATCTGTTTGATCGGTCAAAGCTAAAACGAGCATTTTAATAAATTCTTCCCCTGTCACTCTTTCATCAGGCGCAAACATCGTTTTGGACTTACCGTTAACAATACCCTTCTTTACAAATTCTTCGATAACACTCTTCCCCCAGTGATTCGTAATATCTGCAAACAGTGGTACATCTGCATGTATGGCATAATAAGCTTGTTTTGGTGCTTGAATTTTAAATGTATACGTTCCTTTTTGCGCTGGCTGTATCATATAATAGCTCTCCCATTTTCCATTGTTTTTTTGTGACTTTTCATTTTGAATCACTTTACCACTAGGAAGCATTACTGATGATGTAAAAGCTCCATCCATTCCGACGATGGTAAAAATGACACTGGCTTCTTTTTCTGCCATATAGGATGTTCTTACAATTACTTCGTTTCGATCCGCTTGCTTCCTATTCGATGCTGCTCCTACATTTTCTATTACAACTATCGAAAACAACATGGCACACAGAACTATTAACAGTATATTTTTTGACAAATGTACCTCTCCTTCTCCGTTAATATTTGGCATCACAAAGCACTAGCTCCTTATATAATTAGGTCTGATGAACCTCGTCCTTTCGACTTATATGCACATCATTTTTATTCTATAAGTACTATCACATCTCCTTTTTATTTCCAATGAAAACAAAAATAAGCACACTTACTCCGAATGGAATAGGTGTGCTTCACTTATCACTACAGGTTTATTTAATTAATTCAAAGATTAAGCTAATTTTTCCAATATGTCAAGCCAGTTGTCAGTAACTGCTCTATTATAATGCGCGGCTAAGCATTTCGCCTTTGAAAATCAACGAGAAATTCTGCTAATGCTTTACAATGTTCGTACGGTACGGCGTTGTAGATGGAAGCGCGCAAATGTCCTGCGGCACGATGCCCTTTTAGACCAATAAATCCTGCTTGCTCCAGCTCAAGAAGTAACTTTTTTTCTTTTTCCGAGCTTTCTGTACCAAACGTTATATTCATAATAGATCTGCTGTCTTTGTGAGCAAGACCTTTATAAAATCCATCACTACTATCGATCACTTCGTAAAGTATGTCCGCCTTCTGCTGATTGCGTGCAGCCATTCCTTCGAGACCGCCATGCTGCTCTATCCATTTTAAAACTAGATTCATCATATACACCGAAAAAACAGGAGGTGTGTTAAACAATGATTGGTTGGCAGCTTGCACAGCGTAGTTAAGCATATCAGGCGTTGATTCAGGAATACTGTCTAGCAAAGAGCGATGAACGATGACAATGGTAACTCCAGCAGGACCTAAGTTTTTCTGAGCACCTGCGTAAATTAATGAAAATTGGGAGGCATCAAAAGGACGACTCATAATATCACTGGACATATCGGCCACCAAAGGAATATCGCCAACTTTAGGATACGTTTTATATTGGATACCGCCAATTGTTTCATTGGAGGCAAAGTGAATATATACTAATTCTTCTGGAATATTCTGTACTTGCAAGTTGGGCAATTGTTGAAACTGCTTATCTTTTCCACTAGCTAAAACAACTGCTTCTCCAATTTTCTGTGCCTCTTTCCATGCCTTTTCCGACCATGCTCCACTGTTTATATATCCCGCTGTTTTTCCTTTAGTCAAAAAATTGATCGGTAACATCGAAAACTGCGCGCTTGCGCCTCCTTGTAAAAACAAAACTTCATATTCTGAAGATAAAGCCAGCATCTGTTTGATGCGCTGTTGCGCTTCCTGATGAATAGTTTCATAGTGTTTACTACGATGAGATATTTCCAATATTGATGCGCCAATTCCTTGAAAATTCAAAAACTCTGCTTGCGCTTCCTGCAAAACTTCCGGAGGTAATGCACTCGGTCCCGCATTAAAGTTATAGGTGTACATCGCTACGTCTCACTCCTAATGTGTTTCAGTTTATAAAGTTAGTAACTATTGGAGACCTTCATACAATGGAAACGCAGATGTGATTTCTTGTACTCGCCCTACAATATGATCTTTTATATTCGTATTTTTCGGATTTTTAAAAGCAAGACTAATTAATTCCGCAATTTCTTTCATTTCCTTCGTTCCCAATCCTCTAGTCGTCATTGCAGGTGTACCAAAACGAATACCACTTGTTACTAAAGGGCTTGCGGTATCATGCGGTATCGAGTTTTTGTTAGCCGTAATTCCTAACTCATCGAGTAATGCTTGAGCATCCTTACCTGTCAGTCCAATCGAGCGCAAATCTAGTAGAACAATATGGTTATCTGTTCCTCCTGATACGACCGTTAATCCTTCACTAATTAATCCCTCTGCCAATGCTTTCGCATTTTCAAGTACTTTTTCCATGTACGTTACAAAGTCTGGCTGCAATGCCTCGCCTAACGCAACCGCTTTTCCAGCAATGACATGCATTAGCGGTCCTCCTTGCGTACCAGGAAACATCGCTTTATCAATAGCTTTTGCCCATGGTTCGCGGCACAAAATCATGCCGCCTCTTGGTCCACGCAACGTTTTGTGTGTTGTCGTCGTAACAATATGAGCGTGAGGCACTGGATTAGCATGCAAACCAGCCGCTACAAATCCTGCAATATGAGCCATATCTACAAAAAATAGAGCACCAACTTCATTTGCAATTTGAGCGAATATTTCAAAATCGATTTGCCTTGGATAGGCGCTTGCCCCAGCAACAATCATACGTGGACGATTTTTATGAGCAAGTTTTCGCACTTGATCATAATCAATACGCCCAGTCCGCTCGTCAACTCCATAGGGAATAAAATTGTACATTTCTCCTGAAAAATTTGCTAAACTCCCGTGTGTTAGATGACCGCCATGAGATAAATTCATCCCTAAAATGGTGTCACCTGGTTTAACTGTAGCAAAATAAACTGCCATATTCGCTTGTGCGCCAGAGTGTGGCTGTACGTTAGCATGTTCCGCTCCAAATAATAGTTTGGCACGTTGAATGGCAAGCTCTTCAACTTGATCGACAAATTCGCATCCACCATAAAATCTTTTTCCCGGGTATCCTTCTGCATATTTATTCGTCAATACTGTACCTGTAGCTTCCAAAACAGCGCGACTTACAAAATTTTCTGACGCTATCAGTTCAATTTTATCCTGCTGACGAGCAAGCTCTTGTTGAATTGCTTTCGCCACTGGCGGGTCTTGTTTTTCTAAATATTTCATATTACTTCCCCTCTCTGCTCCCTCAACACTTTACAAAGTATGCGAATCGCTAGATCGATTTCATCATGAGTTACATACAAACTTGGCATAAATCGAATCACATGTGTCCCGCCCGGCAAAACAAGCAAGCCACTTTGATGCAGCTTTTGAATAATCGGATTAACTACTTCCGTAAGTTCTATACCAATAAGTAAACCTAGCCCTCGAACATCACAAACGATTGGATTAGCTTTTAAAACTTTTTTCAGCTCGTCCAGTGCATATGCTCCTGCTTTGGTTGCTCGTTCAAACAAGTCGTCTTCTATTAATGTTTCTATAGTTGCCAGCCCCGCTGCTGTAGGTAGTGGTGAACCTCCAAATGTTGAAGCGTGACTACCGATGGAAAAGGCATCTCTCAGCTTTTCTTTGCCCATCATTGCGCCAATTGGTAACCCGCTAGCCAGCCCTTTTGCCAAAGTAATAATATCCGGCTCAATGCCGTAATGTTCATAGGCGAACATCTTTCCTGTTCTACCTATACCCGTCTGCACCTCATCTATAATAAGCAAGATACCATGTTGTTCGCATAGATTAGACAGCTCTGATACAAAGGCTTGATCAGCTAAATGAACGCCACTTTCTCCTTGCACTAGCTCTAACATAATTGCAGCGGTTTTGTCTGTTATTTTGGATTGGACACTTTGGATGTCATTAAATACGGCATGAACAAAACCTTCCGGCAAAGGCAAGTATCCCTCCTTTACTTTTTGCTGCCCTGTCGCCGTTAATGTTGCCAGCGTTCGACCATGAAAAGACTGCTCAAACGTAATTATTTCGTATCGTTTATTTCCTAGTACTCGCTGATGATATCTCCGAGCGCATTTAATTGCTGCCTCATTAGCCTCAGCTCCACTGTTACAAAAGAAAACCAAATCGGTACAACTAATAGATGCTAATTTTTCAGCGAGTGCTTCCTGTGTAGGTAAATGAAACAAATTTGATACATGCCATAATTGATCCAATTGTTCCTGAATGCGCAATTTAACCTTTTGTGGGACATGACCCAAATTACAAACGGCAAGACCGGTCATAAAATCGAGATAACTATTTCCTTTATCGTCCCAAAGTGACGACTGCTCTCCCTTTACCAATGTAATGGGGAACTTGTTGTAGGTCGGAAACAAATAACTTTTTTTCAATAGAATCTCCCCCTTCTTATACATTGACCAACCTATCTAAAATACATGATGGTAGGTTGAATTACTGACCACGTTCTTGCATCCGTTCATGATCACGCAAACTAGATATTTCAATCCCCTTCATTGGCGTTCCTAAATTTTTAGAAACTGCAGCAATTAGCGCATAATCTTCGTAATGTGTTGTTGCTTCAACGATGGCGCGAGCAAATTTCTCCGGGTTATCAGACTTAAAAATTCCCGATCCAACAAAGACACCATCAGCACCAAGATGCATCATTAAAGCTGCGTCCGATGGCGTTGCGACACCTCCTGCGGCAAAATTAACAACCGGTAACTTGCCAAATTCATGGACATGCTGTAATAATTCGTAAGAGACTCCCAATAGCTTTGCTTCGTTAAATAATTCATCAGTGGAAAGACCTTTCACCTTACGTATTTGACCATTAACAAGGCGAAGGTGTCTGACCGCTTCGACAATATTTCCGGTGCCCGGCTCACCCTTCGTACGCAACATTGCTGCTCCTTCTCCAATTCGACGCAAAGCTTCACCAAGATCTTTCGCACCGCAAACAAACGGCACCGTAAATTCATCTTTACTAATATGATAGATTTCATCTGCGGGAGTTAATACTTCGCTTTCATCGATATAATCTACCCCTAATGATTCAAGCACTTTAGCTTCGACGTAATGTCCGATGCGAGCTTTCGCCATGACAGGTATGGATACAACCTTCATCACTTCTTCAACAATAGTTGGATCTGCCATGCGGGCTACTCCACCAGCTGCACGAATATCTGATGGTACCCGTTCAAGTGCCATAACCGCAGTTGCTCCAGCCGCTTCCGCAATTTTTGCTTGTTCCGCATTCATCACATCCATAATGACTCCGCCTTTTTGCATTTCAGCCATTCCTCTTTTAACCCACTCTGTCCCTGTATTCATTACTATTCCTCCTCTATTCAACAACTGAACAGTATTATTCAGTTAATTAGTTCATTTTACAAAGCAATCATTTAAGCTATAAAACATTGCACAAATGAAGAGTTCTATGCTAGTTTAGCAGCAATTGGATGGTTGTTATATATCCATAGTAATCAAATAGAGCAATCCAATAATAAAATGGAACGTACAGCATATGTTCTGTAATACAAAAGCTCCACATCATTTGTACTCCCTCATAGGAATAACAATTGATATGGAGCTTCATTATTATCCATTATCGCTTACGTTGGATGATAAAACTATTTTCAATTTTGTCAAATCCTACTTTGGGGTAGTATGTCATCGCATTGGGTGCAGCTAGTAAAATTAGTGATACCTCATCCCCAATCTCCTCTTGTACCTTATAAATGAGCGACTTTCCTATTCCCAATTTTTGAAAATCTTTGTCAACAGCAAGATCGGACAGATAGCAGCAATAGCTCCAATCCGTTATTGCTCGCGCCACCCCTATCATTCGATTCCCCGTCCAAGCAGTCAAAAGGATATCTGCATGATCCAACATGGCTTGAATTCGCTCTGGTTGATCAATTGGTCGCACAATCCCACTGTTTCTAAACACTTGTATGACATCCACAACACTTATGTCTTTACTAGCTTTATATATCACATTCATAACCTCTGTCCCTCCAAACAATAAAGATACCTATAGAAAAAGATTTCTGTAAAGTATAGCAGTTTACGAGTAGTTAAAAACGTTCCAAATCAGCACTTATCACCAATCCAAATGTATTTATTAAATACCTCAGTTGTCTACAATTTTGATTGTGACAAACAAAGTAGGATGGATATGCTGTTCTATTAAGCCATTTAAAGGCGTATCCCTTTCGCTCAGCATTCCTGTAGAGCGTTAAATTTGGACTTTGTAAATAAGGAAGCATCCCTGTAGGATAGAGATAGGCCGGACGAAGGCACTATTCTATCTTAGGAGATGCTCTACTATGAAGTTTAAA
>NZ_JBHUMH010000052.1:0-61794 GCF_042684845.1 Paenibacillus yanchengensis
ATCTCGAACACGACCGTTAAGTCCTCCAGCGCCGATGGTACTTGAACCGCAGGGTTCTGGGAGAGTAGGAGGCTGCCAAGCGACGAAGGGCCTGTCACAGTTACTGTGACAGGTTTTTTGTTTTGTTATTTTATTTACCTACTATAATAAGAGGCTTCAAATGATTGCAAACGAATTACGCCGTTTTTCGGTTGTTTGCGGAAGAAGAAAGCTAATAATAATCGAGGAACTATAAGCCATATGTGCCAAAAAAACATACTAATAGTTAAAGCAGCTGGTACCCACGGATACATCATCGCTATAATGAGCAATCCAATCCAAAATAAGTGACGATGTACACGTCGGAATAATAATAGATTAATATCATTGGCTGGCTTAAATCCAACCCAGGGTGGGTTAATCCGCCATATCCATTTGCGATCGGTTGCTTCCTCCACACGAATGAAAGTGATTAATAAGACGAACAAATGCAGTAGCTGTACAATAGTAAAACCAGCTAACCAGCCAAATAGTCCTCCAATATTATAGATCCATAAGAGAAAGCCAGTAAAAATAGCTAACGTTAAAAAATGACTTTGGATAAGCTCGCGGCTAATGACTATCCGTTTTGTCAATTTATACTGGTATATCGTTGCATGTTCTTGTTCCGATAATTTTGAGCGCATGAGCACTTTCCTTCCTTTCGTAATACGAATAACCCTCTAATAGTATATCGACATTTCTTCGAAAAAGAATGAGGTGGTTAAGCACTTATAGAAAGGTGCCGGCATACGATATATAAATATTTGAAATAGGCTATGAAAATGAATGAAATATGAGAGATTAGGTTATACTATAGTATTAAATAGATTATAAAAAAACAAGGTGGGATTATAATGCAAAATGATGCAGTTAGCCAACCGGAATGTATGATATGTGGTTTTTCTAAAAGTGAAAAAGAAGGATTTTATATCGTTTCAGAATTTGTATGTCAATCGTGTGAGTCGGAAATGATAAAAACAGATGTTACGGATGAAAAATATCCTTTTTTTATATATCGAATGAAACAACTTTTACTTAATAGTAATGTTTAATGAAGAGTAATAAACGCCTGCTTACCTGAATTAATTAGGTATGGGCGTTTTTTACTTGTTGTATTCGGATAGCATGGTATGATTGTTTTAGACAAAAATGAGTATATATGGAGATTAATTAGGAGCAAAATACAAATGAACTTATTTTATGCACCATTAGCGAAGCAATTAATGGAATTTATAGCGTCTACTCCGACTACATTTCATGTACCGGGGCACAATTATGGTCAAGTTTTAAATAAAATGGAACGTATATTGCAAGAGGAAAAGTATTTATCTACAAATAAAAATGGGTTTAGTGATGGGCAATATGAAAAAGTATTAGCACTGTTGAAAGCTATAATGATGCTGGATACAACAGAGTTAAATAGTACGGATGATTTACATGATCCCGTTGCTGGTATTGCAGAAGCTCGAAAATTAGCAGCGAAAACCTTTGGTGCTGATCAAAGTTATTTTCTAGTTGGAGGTAGTACTGCTGGTAATATAGCACTGTTGTTAGCCACTTGTGAGCCTGGTGATACGATATTAGTACAAAGAAATGTTCACAAGTCAATTATTAATGGGTTGAAATTAGCTGGAGCGAATGCGGTCTTTTTAATGCCTGAATATGAACCAGTAACCAAATTAATGACGATACCTTCACTGATACAATTAGAGAAAGCATTACAGTTATATCCTCATGCAAAAGCAGTGTTTCTCACTAACCCTAATTATTATGGGATTGGCTATCGTTTGGAGCAGTGGGTGGAATTAGTACATCGTTTCGATATTCCACTATTAGTGGATGAAGCACATGGCGCTCACTACTCGTTACATGAGCAAGTACCGTCTGGCGCTTTAGAAGCAGGTGCTGATGCTGTTGTTCAGTCCACACACAAAACACTAACTGCAATGACAATGAGTGCTATGCTTCATATTCAAGGCGATCTGATCGATAGGCAACAAATTTCAGATTGTTTGGCAATGATTCAAAGCTCAAGCCCATCGTTTCCTCAAATGATTTCGTTGGATATTGCTCGGGCAATAATTGATGTTGCAGGGAAACAATTGCTGGAGCAAAGTTTAAATACCGTTCAACAATTGACTGAGTGGATAGAACACAAGACGGAATATTTAAAAATTGTTGCTGATGAAAATATAAGGATGACGACAAACGACTTGCAAAAGGATCCATTACGAATTTTAATGTACGATACATCAGGAAAATTCAGTGGTTTACAGCTACAGCGATTATTTGAAGCACAAAATTGTTGGGTTGAAATGGCTGATTTGACGTACGTTGTTTTTGTTATACATCTCGGTACAGAGGTTGCGGATATAGATAAGTTGAAAGCAGCTATCGAACAAATAGATCAGCAATTAAGCGAAAAAAAGCAAGCAACAGCGAGCGCAAACAAAGGAATTATTAAAGAAGTAATGATAAATAAAGAAGTGCTCCCAGATGTAGAAACAGAATTAGCGATAAGTTTACCAGTATCATTCGATCGTAAAAGCAGTAGTAGTAAGACTGTGCGATTAGTTCATTTGGAAGAGGCAGTAGGAAAAGTAGCAGCTGAAGCTATTATACCGTACCCACCAGGAATTCCTTTATTATATGAAGGGGAAATTTGGACCGATGCACATAGCCATTTAGTAAAGCAATTCATCGAAAATGGAGCGAAATTTCAAGGATCAGCTGTAGCAAATTTACAAAAAGTAAAAATATTTGGTGATTAAACATTGTACGCATCTGATGCGTTTGATAGTATAGATATACGTAGGAGCGAATACAGTATATTTATTGTATTAGTTATAGGATAATATTAATGAGTAGGGGAAATAGCCTTGGACAAAGGGATCTTTATAACGTTTGAAGGTGGCGAAGGTGCAGGAAAGACAACGATGCTGGAAGCTCTAGCAAATTTGTTAACGAGCAAAGGATATACGGTTACTGTTACAAGAGAACCTGGAGGTATCTCTATTTCAGAACAAATACGTGAAGTCATTCTTAATCCAGCACACACTTTAATGGATGCACGAACAGAAGCTTTGTTATATGCTGCATCACGCCGACAACATTTAGTTGAAAAAGTAGTACCAGCTTTAGAAAATCAGCATATTGTGTTATGTGATCGTTTTATTGATAGTAGCTTAGCGTATCAAGGTTATGCTCGTGGGCTTGGCATAGAAGATATTTTAATGATTAATCAATTTGCCATTCAAGATTTGTGGCCAGACCTTACGATATTTATGGATATTGATCCTGTTATTGGGTTAAACAGAATAGAAGAAGCAGAACAAAGAGAAATTAATCGATTAGATATGGAAGCCATTGCATTTCACCGTAGTGTGCATGCCGGATATATGAAATTGTTAGAGTTATATCCTGATAGAATGGTACATGTAGATGCAAATCGAGAACAAAAAGAAGTGTATGCTGAAATAGTCGCTCTTGTGAAAGATCGGTTTGCAGGATTTTTGGCACAACATGTCAAACCTTATTATAAGAAGGAATAGAAATAGAATACAATAAAAAGAGGAGGAATGAATATGAAACTGGTAATAGCGATCATTCAAGACAAGGATAGTAATCGTCTATCTAATGCTCTAGTACAAGAAGGATTTCGAGCGACAAAATTAGCGAGTACAGGTGGCTTTCTACGTGCCGGTAATACGACGTTTATGATCGGGATAGAAGATGAGCGCGTGCACGAAGTATTTAAAGTGATAAGTGCCAATTGTAAAGTTAGAGAGCAGTTAGTAACGCCGATTTCACCAATGGGTGGATCTACAGATTCGTATATTCCATTTCCAGTAGAAGTACAAGTGGGTGGAGCAGCGGTATTTGTAGTGCCAGTGGAACGTTTTGAACATTTTTGATTGGACGTGACGAGCAATGAGAGTAGATCAAGGATGGCGTCCTATAGGGCAAAATAGAATGAATCACGAGCAAGCTACTAAACCATTACAACAAGTTAATTTTGCCGATGTACTTGTGCAACGAGATGCAGAACGAACACATGAACAACTACAACAAAAGCTTATGGAAATACATCAGCAAGGCGAAAAGTTAACAAAGTTAATGTCTGTGCGGGAACTAAAATTATATCGACAAATGGTCAAGCAATTTTTGGAAGATACGATTAAACGTGGAGTAGCAATAAAGGAAGTCCGCAGTTTTGATCGTAGAGGCCGTGTAAAGCGGTATAAATTGTTGGACCAAATCGATGAAATGTTAGTTACAATGGCAGAAGAATTATTAGATAGCGAAGAAGGAAGATTACAAATATTGCATAAGGTTGGAGAAATTAGTGGTTTGTTGATCAATCTTTTGTTCTGAAATGTTGACAATAGTGGCAACAGATTAGAAAGGTATTGAAAGATGAATATAGAGCAATTATCTCAGCAAAGAAAAGCATATCAAGTGATGAAAAACTCACTAATCAGCGGGAAAATATCGCATGCCTATTTGTTTGAAGGACCGTCAGGTACTGGTAAAATGGCAATGGCATTAGCATTTGCTAAAGCATTATTTTGCAAAGAACCAGGATATGATGCATGTGGACGTTGTTTGGATTGTCGAAAGTTAGAAAATGGTAATCAACCAGATGTAGTAACGATATCGCCTGAGGGACAATCCATCAAAATAGATCAAATTAGACATTTACAAAAAGAATTATCATATCGGAATCGTGAGGAAAGACGAAAAGTATATATTATGGAGCAAGCTGAAAAAATGACTCCACCAGCAGCAAATAGCTTGCTCAAATTTTTAGAAGAACCTCAAAGTGATATTGTAGCTATTTTAGTAACTACTAACGGACAAGCAATGTTGCCAACTATTAAATCGCGTACGCAGCTCGTTCCCTTCCTGCCAATGGATGCAGAACAGATGTTGAAAATATTGGTAGATGAAGGGCATTCTGAACTATTATCTAGAGCAGCAGTGCATTTAACCGCTGGTCTAGATGAAGCAAGAGCGGTTGTTATGCAGAATCAGTTTGCAGAAATCAGAAGCCTAGTGATACAATTAGGTAAGGAGAGCATTACCCGATTCACCGCAGCGATGATTACTGCACAGCAACAAGTTTTCAAAACGGATATGGCAGCGCAAGCAGAATTGCTGCTATCATTACTTGTCGTTTGGTTTAAAGATTTTGTACAATATCAAGTTAACAGGCATGAGCATATTGTTTTTATAGATCAGATAGATTGGATAAGAAACTATGCGTTCGAACGTTCGATTGCTGAGTGGATCAGTTGCGTGGAGCATGTGCTTCAAGCAAGTAAAAAAATACGGGCTCACGTAGCGCCACAGCTAGCTTTTGAACAACTTTTCGTAAAACTTCAGGAGGGCTAATTCTTGTATAATGTCATTGGTGTACGCTTCAAAAAAGCGGGCAAAATATATTACTTTGATCCTGTCGAACATCCCGTTGAGAAAGAACAAAGCGTTATTGTGGAAACAGCGCGTGGGATTGAGTATGGTAAAGTAGTAGTAGGGCAAAAGCAGGTTGGTGAATCGGATGTCGTTCTCCCGCTCAAAAAAGTTATTCGCATCGCCAATGAAGATGATGCGTTAATTGTAGAAGAAAACCGTAGTGCTGCTCAAAACGCATTTCATACTTGTATAGAAAAGATTAAATTACATCAACTACGGATGAAATTAGTTGACGTTGAATTTACCTTTGATCGCAATAAAATTATTTTTTATTTTACTGCTGAAGGAAGGGTTGATTTTCGAGAGCTTGTAAAAGATTTAGCTAGTGTTTTTCGGACTCGAATTGAACTTCGACAAATTGGAGTGAGAGATGAAGCCAAAATGCTAGGTGGTATAGGACCTTGTGGTAGAATATTGTGTTGTTCTTCTTGGCTTGGTGACTTCGAACCGGTATCCATTAAAATGGCCAAAGATCAGCATTTATCACTTAATCCAACCAAAATATCAGGTTTATGCGGTAGATTAATGTGCTGCTTGAAGTATGAACATGATAATTATGAAAGTGTGAAGGAAGAACTTCCGAGTGTTGGAAAAATCGTAATAACTTCGTTAGGTGAAGGAAAAGTAACAGGAATTAATGCATCTGACAAGACGATATTTGTGCAATTATTTGAAGTACCTGGTAAACCAAAAGAATTGTCTCTGGATGATGTTGTCCTAAAATAATAGAGACGTAAACTATGACTGACTAGTGAAGATTATCTTCACGATAGAAACTCTGGGGTGGGAACTTGGAGAAAAATAATCTTTTTTCACAGATGGACGATTTGGAAACAAGGTTGGGCGTATTTCATACCGAGGTAGGGCAATTAAAGTTACAAGTCAAACGATTGTTAGAAGAAAACAAGCAATTAAGTTTAGAAAACAATCAATTAAGGCAAGTGTTAAAAAGTGAATTACAACAGTTTGTAGTGGAAGAAGCATCCACACAACTAGAAGCTAATATAGCTGATCAACCAAAGTCAAAAAAGGTGAATCAGTCAAAAAAAGCAAAACAAACAAAAAAAGATGCGACGGAAGCTGCTGTAGGCGAAGGATATGACAATTTAACTCGTTTATATCATGAAGGTTTCCATATATGTAACGTGTATTATGGTCATTTGCGTACAGAAGGAGATTGTTTGTTTTGCCTATCGTTTTTAAGTAAATAAAAAAAGTAACTTGTAGACAAGCCGTCCCTCTAGAGAGGACGGCATTGTTTCTTTTTAAGTACATTAAAAGGGGGAGTTTTAAGGTTGATGCAAAGTAGGGAATTGCATAGCAATGAACGACTGGATGATTTAATGACCTCATCTGGTCTCAAAATAATTCAAAGTAAGGAAGTATTTAGTTTTTCTTTAGATGCAGTATTGTTAGCACGTTTTGCTAATGTTCCGACAAAAGGAAAAATTGCAGATCTATGTACAGGTAATGGAGTCATTCCTATCTTGTTATCTGATCGTACAACTGCATCCATCGATGCGATTGAAATTCAGCCACGTTTAGTAGATATGGCAAGACGAAGTGTTGCTTGGAACAATTTAAGTGAGCAGATTACAGTAATTGAACATGATTTGCGTACATATCCGTCTACAATAGGAAATACTGTTTATGATGCAGTTACTGTTAATCCTCCATATATGACAGTTCAATCAGGAGAAATAAAAGGCAATGAACATTATGCGATCGCACGTCACGAAGTATTGTGTACGATTGACGATGTAGCCAACACATGTAACAAAATATTACGCCCCGGGGGAAAGCTATTTATGGTGCATCGCCCATCGCGCTTGCTTGATATTATGGAAGCGTTACGGAGATGGCGATTAGAACCGAAAAAAATTCAGTTTGTCCATCCGAATGAGCAGACGCCAGCGAATATTGTTTTAATAGAAGCTTTACGGGATGGAAAGCCAGAACTAAAAGTAATGCCTCCGATTGTAGTATACGATCAAAAAGGAGTTCAACAAATATGAATAAGCAACAAAGCTTTAAACAACAGCAACGTGAAGAAGGAACGGTCGGCACATTATATTTGGTAGGAACACCGATTGGCAATTTAGAGGATATGACGTATCGTGCTATTCGTACATTGCAAGAAGTCGATATTATAGCGGCAGAAGATACAAGACAAACACGCAAGTTATTAACCCATTTTGATATTCATACGAAAATGACAAGCTATCATGAACATAATAAGCATGAACGTACTGCGGAGTTAATAAATAGATTGTTGGATGGCGTGTCCATTGCGATTGTTAGTGATGCTGGTTTGCCAGCCATATCTGATCCAGGAGAAGATTTGGTGAAAGCAGCTATTGCTGAGCAAATAGCAGTTGTACCTATACCAGGCGCTAATGCTGCGCTATCTGCCTTAATTATTTCTGGTTTGTCTACGGAACGATTCACATTTGTTGGATTTCCACCACGAGAGCGCAAATTACAACAAAGCTGGGTAGAATCGATCGCCCAACTTCAAACTACACTTATTATCTACGAAGCACCACATCGCATAAAAAAGACGTGTCAACTGTTATATGAAGCTTTAGGCGATAGACAAGCAGCGATAGCTAGAGAATTAACGAAACGACATGAGGAAGTATTGCGTGGTACACTGGAGGAAAGTGTCCAATGGTTTGCTGAAAACGATCCAATTGGAGAATATGTGCTTATCATCGAGGGAGTATCAGAGGATACGGTTCAGAAAGAGGAAAAGGATAGCTGGTGGCAATTGCTTAGTTTAGAAGAACATGTGGCAACTTATGAACAAACGATGAGTCGAAAAGAGGCTATTAAACAAACTGCAGTAGATCGTGGAGTAGCGAAGCGGGATGTATATAATATTGTAAATAGAGCTGAAATTAACTAAAAAAAGACCTTCCTGCGCAAATAAAAATTGCAGGAAGGCATCAAGGAGTATAAAAAGGTTAGAATTAATAAAGTCGATAGTATGATTATAACCTAATTTATTTAATTTGTCACAGGAGTAGGCATTTCTTCGATACAAACGTGACAAACAATTTTACCTTTGAAGTAAGAAACGTTTTCAGCATTGCCACAGAAAATACAAGCTGGCTCATATTTTTTCAGCATGATACGTTCACCATCAACATAAATCTCCAAAGCATCCTTTTCTCCAATACCAAGTGTACGTCTCAATTCGATAGGAATAACAACGCGGCCTAGCTCGTCTACTTTTCTAACAATACCGGTAGATTTCATCATTACTAAATCAGCCCTCTCGAGAAATTTTAAATGTCATTATTCGACAAAAAAATAATTTAACTTTTAAGTATATAATACCAAGTCTTGGCAAAACAGTCAACCTAATTAATGATTGCAATGCCTATAATTATAGGTGTTTAAACAGAATTAGGAACTTATTCTACATTCTATAGAATACAATAAAACGGTTCAGATGGGAACAGTTTTACGACATTATTCGACATGTAACGCGTAAATTGTGTCAAAAAAATGAACAAAGGAGTGGAATATTAGTGTGTGCACAGTTGTTAGAAGAAAAAGTATTTAAAGATCCGGTACATAATTATATTTATGTACAAGATAAAGTTATCTGGAATTTAATAAACACAAAAGAATTTCAACGTTTACGGCGAATTCGTCAATTAGGAACTTCTTATTTAACCTTCCATGGTGCTGAACATAGTCGCTTCTCTCATTCATTAGGAGTATACGAAATAACAAGAAAAATAATTTCTCGTTTTGAAAGAAATAAATATGAGGATTGGCCTCCAGAAGAAAGATTGGTTGCGTTGTGTGCAGCTTTATTACATGATGTCGGTCATGGACCATTTTCTCATTCATTAGAAGAAGTATTTGATACAGATCACGAGCAATGGACATGTGAAATATTACTAGGTGATACGGAAATTAATAATGTACTACAACAAGTGTCCGAAGGATTTGCACAGGATGTCGCAAGCGTTATTCAAAAAACTTATCATCAATCGCTAGTTGTTAGTTTAATATCGAGTCAAATGGATGCTGATCGAATGGATTATTTATTACGAGATGCCTATTTTACCGGTGTTAATTATGGTAATTTTGACTTGGAGCGCATTATTCGGGTATTACGTCCGTATAAAGGAAAAATAGTTGTCAAAGAAAGTGGTATGCATGCGGTAGAGCATTATTTAATGTCACGTTACCAGATGCACTGGCAAGTTTATTTTCACCCTGTTACTCGTAGTTCAGAAATTATTTTGCGGCAAATATTTCGTAGAGCAAAACAATTATATGAAGCAGGTTATCGTTTTAAATGGCTAGTACCATCTTTAGAACAATTATTTACAAATCAATTATCACTGGAACATTATTTGAAATTAGATGAGGCGTTAGTTCAAACAGCATTTTCGCAATGGGCTGACGAATCAGATAATATTTTGAGTGATTTGTGTAACAGGTTTTTGCACCGGAAGCTATATAAGTATGTAACTGTTACGAAACCTGAGCCTGAACAATATTCCGCTATAATAGAAGAAATGCATCAGCTTGGATTACATCCTGACTATTATATGGAACTCGACTTTCCTTTTGACAAACCATACGATGTTTATGAACCTGATAGACACGAAGCCAAATTAACGGTAAAAACGCCAATATTATTGTTAGATGAGCATGAACAAATTTGTGAGATATCACAAAAATCAGACATCGTTCGTTCTATATCGGGATTGCGACAAGGGCAGTATCATTTGTACTTTCCATTGGAAATTATAAAGAAGGAAGAGAGACGAATGTCACCAAGATTAAAACAATGGTTTAAACTATAATCATCCAGCAACTATACAAGTGGTTCATAAATATACAAATAGCAAATAAATAGGAGATGCGATAAAATGACAGCATTATTTGACACACATATACATATGGATTCTACAAAATACAACGAAGACCGCCACGAAATGATTGCACGGGCAAAAGAAGCGGGAGTAGAACTATTTTTGAATATCGGATTTAATCGTGAAACGATTGCGACAACACTTGCGTTAGCTGACCAATATTCAGAAGTTTATGCAGCAATAGGATGGCATCCAGTAGATACAATTGATATGAAAGATGATGATTTGAACTGGATAGAAGAGCAAAGCAAACATCCAAAAGTAGTTGCGATTGGAGAAATTGGGCTTGATTACCATTGGGATACGTCACCCAAAGATCTACAACAACAACGATTCAGAGAACAGATTAGATTGGCAAAAAAAATAGGTAAACCGATTGTTATTCATAATCGTGATGCACATGCAGATGTTGTCCAAATATTGCGAGAAGAAAATGCAGCTGAAGTAGGTGGAGTGATGCATTGTTTTTCCGGAAGCTGGGAAATAGCCAAAGAATGTCTGGCTATGAATTTCTATATTTCATTCGGTGGACCGGTTACTTTTTTAAATGCAAAAATGCCAAAAGAGGTACTTGCGAATACTCCAATAGATAAAATTTTGATCGAAACAGATGCCCCTTATTTAACACCACATCCATTTCGTGGAAAGAGAAATGAGGCTGCTTATGTAGCACTAGTAGCAGAGTCTGTTGCCCAGATTAAAGGATTATCCGTCGAAGAAATAGGGGAGATAACGATGAGAAATGGTAAAAAATTATTTGGAATAGTATAAAAAAGTTAGATATATCGAGGTAAATGGTGTATTTGAGAGGTAAATATAGTTTTTGTTGTTGAAAACTATGGACTTTTGCTTGAAAAATCATCTATTTCGCAAAAAATGTGTTTTATCTCATCTTTACAAGTTGATGCGAGTGAGGTTATGATTCATTTCAGAGCTTTACATTTTCTAATTAATTTCTAATGTTGGGCATGCATTTTTGATCGTTGAATATGCTTAATATTGGACAGCGTGTTAATGGCACGTTAACAAAATATAGTCACGTCAGTTGTAACATGCGTAACACTTGGCGACGGGGCTATGAAGGAGGACCGATGAAGTGGGATCAGTCAAGCAAGAGGAAACCCATGGGAAACGATCATCCAGCATGTCTTTCGCAATGCGATGGAAGCATGGAAATTTGCGTTTGATTACTTTGAGCGCTGCGATTTCGATCGCTATGACTTTCATGTTTTTGGTGTTGTTGTACGGAACTGCTGTCAAAAGCGTAACCGTAGTAGTGAATGGAGAAGAAACTGTTGTTGAAACTAGACAATGGGATCTACAACGCCTACTGGATGAACAAGCTATTGCAATTGGACCTCATGATGAGGTATCCGTCCCATTCGATTCGTCGATCAAAGATGGGGATCGGATTGTATTAACACATGCAATACCAGTTTCAATAAAAGCTGATGGCAAGATAGAAACAGTGCATACGACGAATAAAACAGTTGAAGGAGCGATTCAAGAAGCCGCAATAGCAATTGGCGATGAAGATAAAGTAAGTCCTGCAATGGATACGGTACTTCAAGCAGATGAAGAAGTGACAATTGTCCGTGTAGATACAAAACTAAAAAAAGCAGAACACATCATACCTTTTTCAGTTGTGAAAACAGAAGACGCCGATTTGGAAGTTGGTAAGGAAAAATTGGTGCAGACTGGTCAAAAAGGTTTAAAGATCGAAAAAATTGAAGAGAAGTATGAAGATGGTGTTCTTGTTTCTAATAAGTCAATCAGTGAAATAGTGGAACGAAAAGCACAGGATCAAATCGTAGCTATTGGAACGAAAAAACCAGAACCTAAAGTAACGATACTCAGCAACTCCAGTCCAAGCATTGCGAAAGTAAGCAAGGATGGAGAAGATTTTAATGCCAAAAAAGTGTTGAAAAACGTTACGCTTACAGCTTATCACGCTGGTAAGGAATCAACAGGCAAAGGGCCGGGCGATCCTTATTACCGAAAAACAGCCTCTGGTACGGAGGTAACAGAAGGTAAAACAATTGCTGTAGATCCCAAAGTTATTCCTATGGGTTGGTGGGTCTATATCGATGGTATTGGGTTTAGACGTGCAGAAGATAAAGGTGGAGCAATTAAAGGTAATAAAATAGATGTCTTTTTTGAGAGTCCAAGTAAAGTGAAAAAATTTGGGCGCAAAAAAGGGTATACTGTATATGTTATAGGTCCTAAGAAACCTGTTTCTAGTTAACTATTTTTTTGGTATAATTGTTAATCATAATTGTATATGTCATGATGAAGAAGAGGTGAAGCCTCTTCTTTTTATCTTTTTATAGCAGTATTGCGTGGAAGGTGCGATCCCGATGATTAAAGAAATTATAGTAGTGGAAGGTAAGGATGATACAGCTGCAATAAAACGAGCGGTAGAAGCAGATACTATAGAAACGAATGGTTCCGCTATAGGCGAGGAAGTGTTGCGCAAAATCGCACTTGCTAATGAACGTAGAGGAATCATTATATTTACCGATCCAGACCATGCAGGCGAGAGAATTCGTAAAATTGTTGCGGAACATGCTCCTGGTTGTAAACATGCGTTCTTACCGCAAGAGCTTACGATCTATAAAGGGGATATCGGCATTGAAAATGCTAGCCCTGAAGCGATCAGGGAAGCGTTAGAACATTTACGTACGGAAACTGCTGCAACCGAGGGAGAAGTAACATGGAACGATATGATGGAAGCAGGGCTTGTTGTTGATGCTAATGCAGCAGCAAGGCGTTTGGAAATGGGAAAGACGCTTGGCATCGGTTATGCGAATGGTAAGCAGTTTTTTAAACGTTGTACTAGCTTCCAAATTACTAAAGCAGAGTTTCTAGCAGCAAGGCATGCAATGGAACGTAAACTGGAGGAGTCGGAGTGAGCAAGGAAAATAGTGGTTTAAATATTAATAAAAATATACAAACGAGCGTGGCAACTCCTGCAAGAACAAAAGATATTATTGCCAAGCACCATTTCACGTTTAAAAAGAGCTTAGGGCAAAATTTTCTGATTGATCAAAATGTACTTCAAAAAATAGTAAATGCTGCCGAATTGGATAATGAGCAAGCAGTGCTTGAGATTGGTCCTGGTATTGGTGCATTAACGGAGCGTTTGGCGGCTGTAGCGAGTGCTGTAACGGCAGTAGAGATTGATCAGCGATTAATTCCAATACTGCAAGAGCAGTTTAGTAATGATGAACATGTATCAATTGTACATGGGGATATATTGAAACTGGATTTACCAACATTTTTTGAGCAGCAATTTGCATCTTATGAGACTGTGAACGTTGTTGCTAATTTACCTTATTACGTAACTACTCCAATTTTAATGAATTTGTTAGAAGCTAATTTACCATTACATCACATTGTAATTATGATTCAAAAAGAAGTAGCGCAGCGGATGGCTGCAAAACCAGGTGGAAAAGATTATGGTAGCTTATCTGTTGCAGTTCAATATTACTGTACGACAGAATTAGTTGGCATTGTGCCAAACACTGTGTTCATTCCAAAACCGAATGTAGATTCAGCTGTAATTAAATTAACGAAAAGAACAGAACCTGCCGTAAGTGTAGAGGATGAATTACATTTTTTCAAAACGGTTCAAACTAGTTTTTCACAACGACGTAAAACATTAGCTAATAATTTGATTGCGATGGCTGGAAAAGATAATAAACAAGCGATGTTAGAAATGCTTGAATCGATAGGTATTGATGCTGGAAGACGCGGAGAAACGTTGACATTGCACGAGTTTGCTTTAATTAGTGATTCTTTCTTAAAAGTTGGTTGGGTATAGGTTTAAAAAGACACTCACCATTCGCTTATTGCTCCCATAAGATAGACGAAGAGGTGATTGGCCTATGAAGCAAGGTGATTTTGTTGTCCGCAAATCGTATGGCGGTGACTTACTTTTTCGTGTGCAAGCAATTAGACCTTATGATTTGCAGGCACTGTTAAAAGGGGCGGATTTTCGTTTAGTAGCGGACTCTCCAATGGATGATCTAGAGACGATTGAAGATCCGGAGCAAATGACCGTAAGGCAAGAAGTACGTCAGAAAGTAAATGAGACGATTAAAAAAATTCAATCGGAACGACAAAGACAAATGCAAGTAGCAGAACATCGCGTTCGGTTATTCCAACCTGCACGAACAACTCCTTATTTTGAAGTACCCGGAAAAGTGCTTCATCTTGATGGTGATGCTAATTATTTGAAAAAAAGTATGCAGATGTATCAAACAATGAATGTTCCGGCATACGGTGTTCACGCCCATGAATCGCAAATGGCTGATCTGCTATATAGATTACTACCAGAAGTAAAACCGGACATCGTTGTCATTACAGGGCATGACGGTGTTATTAAACATCGCTCGAGTAGAGATCATTATAGTTTGACTAGCTATAAAAATTCACAAAACTTTGTTAATGCTGTGCGTACTGCTCGGCAATATGAAAAGAACAAAGATAATCTCATCGTTATTGCTGGTGCGTGTCAATCGCATTTTGAAGCTTTGATGCACACTGGGTCGAATTTCGCCAGCTCGCCAGGGCGTATACTTATTCATGCGTTGGATCCAGTATATATTGCTGTCAAAGCAAGCTTTACTCCAATTCGTGATTCGATTAATTTGTCAGATGCGATCGAAGGAACGATTAGTGGAATTGATGGTGTTGGCGGATTGGAGACTTTAGGAAAATATCGGGTGGGATTACCTAAAACTACGTCGATTTAATGTGAAAAAAATATGAACTTTATAGTATTCGGGGAAAATCTAAAAAATATGTAAAATGACCGTTGACAAAGTTATTGCTCCACTGATATAATATTTTGTCATGTTTGACAAAACCTCTTTTTTTAGTTATAATGGACAAGGAAAGAGGTGGTAGTGGACAATGGCTAAAAATGTGCTATTGGATATCAAACGCAGTTTGGAAGCCCACGTGGGTTCCAAAATCCGTCTCAAAGCTAATGGTGGTCGTCGTAAGACAATAGAACGTACTGGAACGTTAGAAGAAACCTACCCTTCTGTATTCATTGTTAAGCTGGATGAAGAGCAACATGCTTTCAAGCGTGTTTCGTACAGTTATGCGGATATTTTAACAGAATCTGTTGAAGTGACCGTATGCAATGAAGAAGGGCAAGTGCGTATCAGTCTTGAGTCATAAAACAAGAGATATAGTAATCGATTCATTATATTTAACGCAGACAAATTTGTCTGCGTTTTTTGTTATGAAACAAATCGTGAATTGTAAGAAAACGGTCAGCATGAATTGATTTTGTCTGCTACATACTAAAGAAGCTACAACGTAAATGTAAATTACTCGGATGGGAAAGGATGATGAATATGTCTAGAAGACGAGGAACAACGATGTCTGAAGATCTGAAATATGAAATAGCCAAAGAACTTGGATTTTTTGATACGGTACAAAAAGAAGGCTGGGGTGGCATTAGAGCAAAAGATGCAGGTAATATGGTAAAACAAGCGATTAAAATGGCAGAGCAAGCTTCACAAAACAAATCAAAAGATGAATAAATCAATTGGAAGTGCCTGTCGTTTTTTTTATTGTGCAGGCACTTCGCAATTATAGCTTTCGTTTGTTATAATGAACCTTAAGTTTATGACGAACGGGTGGATCTAGATGATGAGAATTTATGAAAAAGCTCCTGCGAAAATTAATTTAGTACTGGATGTGCTAAGTAAAAGAACCGATGGCTTTCATGAAGTTGAAATGATTATGACCATGGTTGACTTAGCCGATCGTTTAGAAATGGAACCACTCGATCGAGATGCCATTATAATATCGAGTCAAGCTGGTTATATTCCGTTAGACGAGAAAAATTTAGCTTTTCAAGCAGCAAGATTGTTGAAGGATAGATATGATGTAAGTCAAGGGGTATACATTCATTTGGACAAAAAAATACCCGTAGCAGCTGGACTAGCAGGAGGTAGCAGCGATGCAGCAGCAACGTTACGTGGTTTAAATAGATTATGGCAGTTAAATATACCAGAACAAGAGTTATGTACTTTAGGAGCCGAATTAGGATCGGATGTTCCATTTTGTGTGACAGGCGGTACTGCTATTGCTAGAGGCAGAGGTGAGAAACTAGAAGTGATAGCTTCACCGCCGCAATGTTGGGTTGTACTTGCTAAACCGCCAATTAACGTTTCTACCGCAGATATATATGGTAAATTTCGTTTACACGAACAGAGAGAACGTCCGTCAATTACGCAAATGCGACAAGCATTAGAAAATAAATCATTTGCTCAAATGTGTACAAAGTTAGGTAATTCTCTAGAGAATGTTACGTTGCAACTGTATCCAGAGGTAAAGCAATTGAAAGAAAGTATGATTAAACTCGGAGCAGATGGTGTATTAATGTCAGGCAGTGGTCCGACGGTATTCGGATTAGTATCCAAAGAAGCAAAGCTGGCACGCATTTATAATGGTTTGAGAGGTTTCTGTAAAGAAGTGTATGTCGTGAGGATGTTATCTAACTAATGGTTTCTTCTTGCTAGAATCCGTATAAAGATGATATATTTACATTATAATATTCGGATTTAGGACGGAGGAATGACAGTTGAGGAAAGTGAAGCGCAGCTCAAGACTAGTAGAAATGACGCAATATTTATTGTCTCAACCATATGCTATTATTTCCTTGACTACTTTTGCAGAACGATATCAGTCGGCGAAGTCTTCAATTAGTGAAGATTTGGCTATCATAAAAGAAGTGTTTGAAGAACAAGGATTAGGACAATTACAAACGATAGCAGGAGCTGCTGGTGGAGTTATTTATATGCCGGCGATGAGCAAAACTACTGCTTTAGAAAAAATTCAGACGATTTGTAGTGAGCTAGAGCAGCCAGAGCGAGTATTACCTGGTGGTTATCTCTATATGACCGATATGTTAGGTCAACCAAGTTTGATTGCAGATTTGGGTAGAATGTTCGCTACCGCTTTTGCAGGTCGAAAAATTGATGTGGTGATGACAGTAGAAACAAAAGGAATTTCACTTGCTTATGCAACAGCCGCTTGTCTCAACATTCCAGTTGTCATTGTGCGGCGAGATAATAAAGTGACTGAAGGTTCTGCTGTAAGTATAAATTACGTGTCTGGATCAACGAAACGAATTCAAACGATGTCGCTAGCGAGAAGAGCGCTTAAAGAGCAAGCGAATGTTTTAATTATTGATGATTTTATGAAGGCTGGCGGTACAATACGCGGAATGATGGATTTATTGTTAGAATTTAAAGCATCCGTAGCTGGCGTAGGCGTATTTGTAGAATCTGGTGAAATTGACCAAGAAGAACGTTTATTTGAAGATTATATTTCTTTAGCAAAATTAACAGCAGTTGATATGAAAACCAAACAATCGACGGTTATACCAGGAAACTATTTTAATTAATAAAGGATGGATGGAAATGACAGACAAACTACGAATCGTTAGTACAGATCAAGCCGCAGCAGCTATCGGACCATATTCGCAAGCAGTTACTTTTGGACAACTTGTTTTTACTTCAGGTCAAATCCCACTATTACCCAATGGACAATTGGTAGTAGGTGGAATTGAAGAGCAGACACATCAAGTATTTGCCAACTTAAAAGCAGTGTTAGAAGAAGCGGGAAGTTCGTTACAACACGTCATCAAAGCTACTATATTTTTGAAGGATATGGGTCAATTTTCGATAGTAAATGATATTTATGCTTCATATTTTGGAGACCATAAACCAGCTCGTTCGACAGTAGAAGTTGCTAGATTACCGAAAGATGTTCTTGTCGAAATAGAACTCATTTCCACAAAAGTTGTCGAATAATAGCGAAATTAATACATAAACAAAAAAAATTTTAAAAATAGCATCAAATTTCCAAATTAATAGAAGGAATTTGCAATTTTACGTGGAATATTACACCAAGTCTTTATGGCCAAAAGGTGGTGAACACAAATGCAAATTACCGATGTCAGACTCCGCCGAGTAAATTCGGAAGGTCGTATGAAAGCTATTGCCTCAATTACTATTGATAATGAATTCGTCGTTCACGATATTCGTGTAATCGATGGTAATAATGGTATGTTCGTTGCAATGCCGAGTAAGCGGACGCCAGATGGCGAATTTAGAGATATCGCTCATCCTATTTCCTCAACAACTCGTGAGAAAATTCAAGCAGCAGTTCTGGAAGAATATGAACGTGCTGCTGAAGACACTGCAATTGAAGAAGGTGCTTAATTGCACGCAATTATTGAAACCGTTTTATTAGAAAAGAGAGCAGAAGCTCTCTTTTCTTTTGTTTAAAATTGCGTTATATTATGTGAGAAATCCGTTTGTAATAGCGAGGAGCTGACCATAGTGAAAAAATTAGCGATTGTGCTTGCTGCTGGGCAAGGTAAGCGAATGAAATCTAAATTATATAAAGTGATGCATCAAATTTGTGGCAAGCCAATGATTGAACATGTAGTTGATGTAACGGAGGCAATTGACTGCGAGCGTACGGTTGTTGTTGTTGGGCATGGTGCAGAAGCAATTCAAGCTCATTTAGGCAATAGAGTAGATTATGCGATGCAAGCGGAACAGCTTGGAACGGGTCATGCGGTATTGCAAGCCAAACAACAATTGGGTGCGGAAGAAGGTATCACTATTTTACTTTATGGTGACACACCATTAGTACGTGCTTCTACGATAGAAACGATGATAGTTACCCATCAAGCAGAAGGTGCGGCTGCGACCTTGTTAACTGTTGCTTTTGATGATCCGACAGGATATGGACGTATTATTAGAGGTGAAGATGGAACCGTTGAAAAAATAGTAGAGCATAAAGATTGCTCAGAACAAGAAGCGACTGTTAAAGAAATCAATACTGGAACTTATATATTCGACAATCAAAAGTTATTTGCTGCACTTGCACAAGTAACCAATGATAACGCACAAGGGGAATATTATATTACAGATGTTATATCGATAATGAAACAAGCGGGTGAGACCGTATTAGCGTACCGTACTGCCGATCAAGCAGAAGCAGCGGGCGTTAATGACCGAGTAGCTTTAGCAGAAGCAGAGCAGTTGATGCGACAGCGTATTAATCAGCAGCATTTGCTTGAAGGAGTTACTATTATTGATCCAGCTAATACCTATATTGAAGCTGATGTTACTATAGGGGCGGACACTATTGTTCATCCTGGAAGTTATTTGCGTAAAGGAACGGTTATTGGTTCAGACTGTATTATTGGACCACAAACAGATATTACCGCTTCGATTATAGGTGATCAAGTACACATTCAATATTCATCAGTCGAAGAGTCTAAAGTAGATGCTGCATGCTCCATAGGACCATATGCGCGCTTGCGTCCAGGAACGGTACTTGGTGCCCGTTGTAAAGTGGGTAACTTCGTAGAATTAAAAAATGCAGTCGTCGCTACAGATAGCAAAATATCACATTTAAGCTATGTTGGCGATGCAGAAGTAGGGAAAGAGGTTAATATTGGTTGCGGAGCTATAACGGTTAATTATGATGGCTTTAATAAGCAGCTGACCAAGATCGCTGACCATGCATTTATTGGCAGTAACGTTAATTTGATCGCACCAGTACATGTTGGAGAAGCAGCTTATGTTGTAGCGGGTTCAACAATAACGCATGATGTGCCAGCAGGAGATCTAGCCATTGCTAGAGAAAAACAAGTAAATAAAGAAGGGTACGCCGATAAAATTAAAGCACGTGCTAAAGCGAAAAAGGAAAGAATACAGTCCTCTTCTGATCAATAAAGAAATATATTAAGTGACAAATGATGACTAAGGATGACGATGTAAGGGAACAGCTATATAAAAACAGAAGATTATTAGGAGGTTTTTATATGGCTATTTCTATGCAAGTCCAAAATAGAACATGTACGACTAAAGGACAACTACGTAAGTTGAGAGCAGAAGGGCAAGTGCCTGCTGTTGTATATGGGAAACAAATGTCGAATCCAGTAGTTATTAGCGTATTAGAAAAAGAACTAGATATGATGATGCGCACGCAGCCTAATGCTGTTATTGAATTTCGCAACCCAGCATTTGATAAACAGACAGTGATGGTTAGTGAAATCCAGCGTGATCCGATAAGCGGAAAACTGCTACATGCTGATTTTCAACAAATTAATATGTCAGAAGAAATACGTGCTAATATTCGGATTGAACTAAGTGGTGATAGTGTAGGTGCAAAGGCTGGCGGTATTCAGCAATTGATATTGCATGAATTGGAAGTCCAATGTTTACCTGGTCAGATACCAGACGCTATCGTTGCCGACGTTACTAATTTGGCTATTGGGGAAAGTTTAATGGTAAGTGATTTGTTTTTGCCAGAAAGTGTAGAAGTAAAAACAGATCATGATGCAGTAGTAGTTACTATTTTGGCACCACAAAAAGAAGAAGAGAGTATAACGGAAGAAAATAATCAACTTCAAGCAGAGCAAGAGAAGCAAGAAGTATAAAACTGAGGTAGTTGGTTTACGAATTGCATATTAACTGAAAACCGCTGATTGCTTATTGGTGTTACGTACGTTGTAACTACATAGGCATAGCGGTTTTTATTTACGCCTGTCGATGTTTATGCTACATTGGTTCGTAGAGGAGTGAATAGTCAGATGAAATGGTTTGTCGGTTTAGGTAATCCAGGAAAAGCATATGAGCAAACGAGACATAACATCGGATTTATGGTTATTGACGAATTAGCTAGTAAGTGGAATATAAAAGTGACACAAACAAAATGTAAATCACTCATTGGCGAAGGAATGATTAATGGTCAGAAAGTTGCATTAATCAAACCAATGACGTATATGAATTTGTCCGGCGAAGCGGTTCGAGCTTTTATGGATTACTATAAAGCAGATTTATCCAATGCTACGATTATTTATGATGATTTGGATACAGAAACGGGTAAATTACGATTGCGCTACAAAGGAAGTGCCGGTGGTCACAACGGTATTAAGTCGCTTATTCAACATTTGAATACACAACAATTTAATCGTATTCGTATGGGAGTTTCTCGTCCAGAGCCAGGCTATGATATTGCCGATTATGTCTTATCAAAGTTTCCAAAGGCAGAAAAAGATGTCGTACGTCAAATGATAGAACTGGCGTGTGACGCGGTTGAATTTAGTATAAAGGCTCCCTTTGAAGAAACGATGGCTAAATTTAATGGATAATCTAGCGGTATAGTTATTAAAAACGGGGAAATTGGGGCAAGCTGTCATATATCAAACTCTTTTAGGAGGTATATTATGGCGGTAAATTATGTGTGCAAACATTGTCAAATGACGCTAGGCTCGATCTTTCAAACGGACCTTACGGAAGAGCAATTAGGATTCCATTTCTTGACCGCTGAGGAACGCAGCGATATAATAGCGTATAACTCGAATGGTGATATGATAGTGAAGTTAGTTTGTCATTATTGCGCAGAAGCAATTGATGCGAATCCGGATTTACTACTTGTAGAAAATCCATTGCAGTAGTTAGTGAAGCGAATCGTTATCCATACGAGCTAATGAGCTTGTTTGCTGTAATTAGCTCTTTTCCCCGTTCTTTATAAATTTATAAAGGCTGAATAATATTCAGCCATCTTTTCGTTTGAACTAGAATAGAGGTGACGCTTGCGTTGAAAACGCTAGTAGAAAAAATGATAGCGGATACCGATGTACAATCGATACTATCTGGTATTCGTTCTGGCATGAAGGAACAGATGTTGTCTGGCCTGGCGGGTTCTTCTCGGCAGGTGTTTGTTGCTGCACTGCATCAGGAATTAGACAGACCGTTAATGATTGTAACCCATAATATGTTTTCCGCTCAAAAGATAGCAGAGGATTTGCAGGAATGTTTGCCTGCAGGGCAAGTGCTGTTATATCCAGCCAATGAGCTGTTAGCAGCAGAATCAGCTGTATCTAGTAAAGAAACCATAGAACAGAGAATTGGTGCTTTATCGCAGCTTGCAGAAGGGTTTCGTGGAGTGGTAGTAGCGCCATATGCTGGCGTACAACGATTTTTACCAGCGAAAGAAGCGATGAAGAATGCGAAGTTTTCGATTCGTGTAGGCGAAGAAATAGCGCTTGAAGCATTTTTAAGAAAATTAACAGCCATTGGTTATGAACGCACAGATCGTGTAGAGGCCAAAGGTGAATTTAGCGTGCGCGGTGGTATTGTAGATATTTATCCTTTAATATCTTCTGTTGCCTATCGTATGGAGTGGTTCGGAGATGAAATAGATTCGATCCGTTCGTTTGACCCGATCGATCAGCGTTCGCAAGAACAACTGCAAGAGCTTGTCGTTACTCCTTGCCAAGAGATTATTGCGGATGCACCGCGCCGAGAAGCGGCAGCTAGCCAAGCGAGTCATATGCTAGAACATCAATTAGACAAAATGACAGATCGAACGGCAAAAGAACGATTGCGCTCTGAGATTGGCAATGAAATTGATAAGTTAAAAGAACATACTCATTTTACTGAAATTTATAAATATATTGCACTACTCTATCCGGAACGGCAAACGTTGATCGATTATATGCCAGAAGATACGCTATTAATATTTGAAGAACCTACCCGTTTACTGGAAACATCCAAACAATTTGAGCGCGACGAGGCGGAGTGGGCGACCCACCTGCTTGCGACAGGCAAATCATTGCCGCAATTTGCGCTTGCACGAAATACGGATCAAGTATTTTATCAGCGTCCTTTTCAAACGGTATTTTTATCGTTATTTTTAAGACAAGTTGCGCACATCCAACCGCAAAATATTTTGAATATGACTAGTCGAACGATGCAAAGCTTCCACGGACAGATGAATGTGTTGAAAGCGGAGATGGAACGCTGGAATAAAGTTGGCAACACTATTATTATGCTGGCTAGCAATCAAGAGCGAATGGAACGCATCCGTCGTGTGCTAGATGATTATGATATTGAAACGCCGATATTTGCGGAAGGTAATTTGCAACAAGGGTTTGAATTACCGTCTTCACAACTGGTCGTAATTACAGAAGGCGAAATATTTACCCAAAAACAACGGAAAGCTCGACGTGTAGAACAGAAAGTGGATAATGCAGAACGGATTAAAAGCCATACAGAGCTAAAAGTAGGCGATTATGTCGTTCATCAAAACCATGGAATTGGGAAATATGTTGGAATTGGCACGTTAGAAATTGGTGGTATTCACCGCGATTATTTGCATATCGTTTATGCTGGTGGAGACAAACTATCTGTACCGATAGATCAAGTAGATCTGATTCAAAAATATGTCGGATCGGAAGAGAAAGAGCCAAAAGTTAGTAAACTGGGCGGTTCTGACTGGGTAAAAGCGAAGAAAAAAGCCCGCGCTTCCGTCCAAGATATAGCAGATGATCTTATAAAGTTATATGCGGAAAGACAAGCAGCAGTAGGCTATTCCTTCGGGAAGGATACTTCTTATCAACAAGAATTCGAAGCAATGTTCCCTTATGAGGAGACACGTGATCAACTACGTGCCATTGAAGAAATTAAACAAGATATGGAACTAGCCCGTCCGATGGATCGATTGCTTTGTGGTGATGTTGGTTATGGAAAGACAGAAGTGGCCATTCGAGCTGCTTTCAAAGCGACGATGGATGGCAAACAAGTAGCTGTTCTTGTACCAACTACGATATTGGCGCAGCAGCATTATGAAACGTTCCGTGAACGCTTTGCTGGTTATCCAATTAATGTGCAAGTGCTGAGCCGTTTTCGCTCACGCAAAGAGCAGAATGAAGCGATCAAAGGAATCAAAAATGGAACAGTAGATGTCGTCATTGGGACGCATCGATTACTGTCACAGGATATTATTTTTAAATCGTTAGGTATACTTATTGTCGATGAAGAGCAACGTTTTGGTGTGTCACATAAAGAAAAACTGAAAAAATTGAAAACGAATGTCGATGTATTAACATTAACAGCTACGCCAATTCCGCGTACGCTGCATATGTCTATGCTTGGTGTGCGGGATCTATCGGTTATTGAAACACCTCCAGAAAATCGTTTTCCTGTGCAAACGTATGTTATTGAACATAGTCCAGCACTTATTCGAGAAGCTATTGAACGAGAATTGTCACGTGGTGGGCAAGTGTATTACTTATACAATCGAGTGCAAGGTATATATCAAATGGCAGAGCAGATTAATGCCCTTGTGCCAGATGCCAAAGTAGTTGTTGGTCACGGACAAATGTCGGAACAAGAACTGGAAAAAACGATATTAGACTTTTTGGATGGCGAATCAGATGTACTAGTCAGTACTACTATTATTGAAACAGGGGTAGATATACCGAATGTAAATACTTTAATTGTGCATGATGCGGATAAAATGGGGCTATCTCAGCTTTATCAGCTACGAGGCAGAGTTGGGCGTTCGAATCGAATCGCTTATGCTTATTTTACTTATCAACGTGATAAAGTATTGACGGAAGTAGCAGAAAAGCGATTGCAGTCGATTAAAGAGTTTACCGAGCTTGGTTCCGGCTTTAAAATTGCGATGCGAGATTTATCTATTCGTGGAGCAGGTAATTTGCTCGGTGCTGAGCAGCATGGTTTTATTGCTTCTGTCGGTTTTGAAATGTACTCTCAAATGTTGGCGGAAGAAATAGCGAAGCGTAAATTAGCGATTGATGGCACGGAAGTAGTAGAAGAACAACCAGTAGTAACAACGATAGATTTGAATGTGGATGCCTACTTGCCAGCGGAATATATATATGACAGTATTCAAAAAATTGAAATCTATAAAAAGGTTTCTGTTGTTAGTACAATTCAAGAAGCGGATGACCTATATGACGAGTTGCTAGATCGCTTTGGAGAACTGCCACAAGCAGTACTTAGTTTGTTGTCAGTAGCTAAATTAAAAGTGTTTGGAAAACAACTTGGTATAGAACAAATCAGTCAACGTGGAGATGATTGGACGTTCAAATGTGTAGCGAAACTTCCCTACCGTATCGAGTTTAGAAAAGTGGAGAAGCTATGCTTACAATTTGAAAATCGTTTCAAACAAAGTGCGGCTAGTGAAACGCCAAAAACGTTGTTATTGCGTGGAAAAGGGCTCAATGAAGAGCAAAAATTACATTTGAGCGAAAAGTTTTTACAAGCTTATTTGGAATTAATTCAACCAAATGCTACGTTGGAAAATGTGTCCTCTTAATCGGATTAGCTTTTTATTACATAATTCTGTTAGAATAAAAGGATGCAATAATTAATAATGCAAGGAATCGAAAGGGGATTGTATATTGTGTATCAAGTAAATAATAAAAAATGGCGTAAAAGTACACTGCTCGTATTAACAGCAGTTTTAACAATGGCTTTACTTGCGGGGTGTGGAAAAGTAAAAAAAGAAGATTATTCTTTGCAATTCAAAGATGTTGACAAAGGTGATGTAGTTGCCACATATGAAGGCGGTCAAGTGACGAAGGATGAATTTGACAAGTTTCTAGCACTACAAACACTACAAAACCCGGAAGCAGCGATGTTGTTACAAATTCCACAGTACCAAGAAATGATTATGCAACAGTATATTACATTTAAAGTGTTAACTGCTCAAGCATCGGAAGAAACAATTGCCAAAGCGCGTGATCTTACCCATGAAGAAATGACAAATTTCAAGAAGTTCAAAAAAGAGAATAAAGATTTTCAAAAAACGATGAAAGATAGCAACATAACAGAAAATGATATGGCAACTTTACTCATGTTAACTACGACGATGAGTACGCATTTGAATAGCAAAGTGACAGACGAAGATGTAAACAAAGCATATAAGGACTTGTCACCTAACTTTGCGACTACATCTGCACGTCATATTTTAGTGAAAACAACAGAGCAAGATCCGGAAACGGGAGCACCTAAAGAAGTTCGTCCACAAGAAGAAGCATTAAAGATGATTAACGAAATAAAAGAAAAGTTACAAGCAAATGAAGATTGGGATGCACTAGCAAAACAATATTCAGAAGATCCGGGTTCTAAAGAAACGGGCGGATTGTATGAAAATACTGATGCAAGTGATTGGGATCCAGCTTTTAAGCAAGCAGCATTTGATCAAGAAATCGGTGTAATTGGTGAGCCGGTTCTATCGTCCATGGGATACCATATTATTAAAGTAGAAAAGAGAGAAGTCAAAGCGTTAGACCAATTGACAGAAGAACAACGTGCAGCAGTAGATAACACAGCTTCGTACAGCTATTTAGAGAAATTTATGGCAGAAGAAGTAGAGAAGTTAAATATCGAAATTAATTTGCCACAGCCAGAACCAAGCCCAAGTGACGCTCCAGCAGAAGGAGCAGGCGAGGGAAATAAAGAAGCAGAACCTGATGCAGAGCAACCTGCTGAGACTGATAACGAAGCAGAAAAAGCAGAAACTCCTGCAGCTAAATAAAACATTAGCAACCCAAATGAAATAGCTAAATATAAGAAGCGTATTGTTAACTCTCATCTATAAACAGATGAGTGCTAACAAATACGCTTTTTTTATGAATAAATATTGAATAAAATTGTAAAAAGTGATATCATTAATATATCAAAAGAATATGAGGTGTTGTGTATGAAAGAGAGAAAAGCATGGCATGTAAGCGGATATTTAGCTTTGTTAATCGCATTGATATCAGCTGCCGGAGGATTTTATTTGTTAATTAATACAATCGTTTTGGAGACCAATTCCAGTGCAGCTATTATTTCGGGGATAATTCTTATTATATTTGCAGCAATATGCTCGACATCGATTGTTATCGTACAGCCGAACCAAGCGAAAGTTATTACTTTTTTCGGGACGTATACAGGAACAATAACGAATAGTGGTTTATGGATGGTAATGCCTTTTACCAATAAAAGGAACGTATCGTTAAAAGTTCGTAATTTTAATAGTCAAAAATTAAAAGTCAACGATGCTGATGGAAATCCAGTAGAAATTGGCGCGGTAGTTGTATTTAAAGTAAGTGACACAGCAAAAGCTACGTTTGATGTTGATAATTATGAAGTGTTTGTAGAAATTCAAAGTGAAACAGCTTTGCGTCACATTACAGCACAATATCCTTATGATAATTATGGAAATGCTGATCTTCCGTCTTTGCGTGGCAATGCGGATGAAGTAGCAAATGAGTTAATGAGAGAATTACAACAACGATTAGAAGTAGCTGGAGTAGAAATTATGGAGACAAGATTAGCACATTTAGCATATGCTCCTGAAATTGCAAGTGCGATGTTGCAAAGACAACAAGCGAATGCTATTGTGTCCGCGCGACAAAAAATTGTGGAAGGTGCAGTTGGAATGGTAGAAGCTGCCTTGAATCAGATGGAAGAAAGTGGTATAGAGTTGGACGCTGAGCGGAAAGCGGCGATGATTAATAATTTGATGGTTTCGATTGTATCAGATAGAGCGGCGACACCAGTCATTAATACCGGATCGTTGTACAGCTAGGTTACAGAAATGAATAAACCCAAAAAAGCATTTCCGCTACGACTTGATCCACATCTGCATCAAGCATTGGAACAATGGGCAGCGGATGAATTCCGCAGTGTAAATGGACATATCGAATATTTATTGCGTGAAGCATTAGTGAAAGCTGGTAGGTTCAAAACGGTACATGAGCAAAAAGAAAATAAGTGAATATATGATGTGAAAGATCGGATACAATTAGTGGCAAAATAAACTTGTTACTATTTTGTTCGATCTTTTTATGTTGCGTGCATAAGAAATTGGAAACCGAAGAATACTATGGCTAGTGTATCCCATTACATTTACTATAAAATCTTCAAGTGAAAGCGGGGCAACATAATTATGAAAGCAACTGGTATTGTACGTCGTATCGATGATCTCGGTCGAGTGGTTATACCGAAAGAAATACGTAGAACATTACGAATTCGAGAAGGTGACCCATTAGAAATATTTGTAGATCGCGATGGCGAAGTAATATTGAAAAAGTATTCACCAATCGGAGAATTGGGTGATTTTGCAAAAGAATATGCGGAATCATTGTTTGAAAGTACAGGGCATGTCACATTAATTAGTGATCGCGATAGCGTCATTACAGTAGCTGGCGCATCAAAAAAAGATTACTTAGAAAAAAGAATTGGATCGATATTAGAAACGTGCATGGAAAATCGCCGGACAATATCGGACAATCAAGCTGGACAATCTGAAATAGTAAGAGACGGGCAAGAAAAGTTCCATGCCTTTATATGCGCTCCAATTATTGCTGGTGGTGATCCTATCGGTACAGTTGTATTGATGAGCAAAGACGAAGATGTACAGATGGGGCAATTAGAAACGAAAATGGCGGAAACAGCAGCTGGCTTTTTAGCTAAGCAAATGGAACAATAATATTAATTGTTTTCTCATACATCAAAACGAGACAGCTTCCTAATAACTTCGGTTGTTAGAAAGCTGTTTTTATTTCATAATTTGTACAGGTAGCTTTCTCCTCATGTATAATGAATTAAATATTGTGTCGTAAGTGTTATGGTGTGGAGGTTGAGGTGATACAAAATAGTGCAAGCAGATAAGTATACAGCAAAAGTAGCGGCTCAAGGTGCAATGTGGCTTACTGGTGCTGTTGTTGTAAGTAAATTAATAGGCGTGTTACAAAAAATTCCGTTACAAAATATAGCAGGTGACTACGTCTTTGGCATTTATAATGCTGTTTATCCTATTTATCAACTGATTATAGTACTTGCTACAGCGGGATTACCGACAGCAATATCTATTATTATTACAGAACAATCAGCTTCTGATTCTCGGGGTCTATCTTTCACGTTAAGATCAGCAGTTGCGTTACTTAGCATATTCGGAATTATTAGTGCATTAGCACTATGGGGAGCGAGTGACAACATAGCTATTCTTTTTGGGGAACCAGCTGCGGCTGATGCGTTACGTAGTTTGGCTCCAGCAGTAGCTTTAGCGGCTTTGGCGGCGGCATTTCGTGGCTACTATCAAGGAATAGGTAAGATGAGCGTATCAGCCATATCACAGGTGTTAGAACAGCTAGTACGAGTAACGGTAATGATAGCGGTATTGCTTAGTGCTACTGCTATTACGATAAATAATGCTGGGCGAGTAACAGCGGCAGTAATGAGTGGTTCGGCAGTAGGAGCCAGCATCGCTTGTATATTACTAATTGTCACATACTGGTGGAACCAACGGCGGCATATTCAATCAGCAAGTCATAATAGTAATCAAAAGCCCTTGATCGCCCCTTACTATGTAGCGACCAAGCGACTGCTCACCGTTGCTATGCCAGCGGTATTGGGAGCGGCAGTTGTTCCTATGCTCGGTGTAGTGGATGCTATTACTATTCCACGAATGCTGGCTGCTAGTGGTAGTACTTCTAGTGAAGCGATGACATGGTTTGGAATATATAGCCGCTCACAACCGCTTATTCAATTGATTGTGATGGTGATAGGCTCATTAGGTGCAGCACTCGTCCCTCGTTTAGTGATACAGCGTACAGCATTGCAGATGGAAAAACAGCAAGAAGCACAGACAGGTATTTCTTTTTTAATGAAGCTGACACTCGCTATTTGTGCAGCAGCAGCAATTGGACTTTTAAGTTTAGTGAATGAAATAAATGTGATGTTATATAGAAATACAGAAGGTTCAGCGATATTCGCATGGCTTGCCATAACAATATTAGGAAGTGGTTTGTTAGCGATGTTGCCGCCTTTGCTACAGTCATTAGGGGCTACACGTTCGCCCGCATTATTGTTACTATTTGCCGCATTATTAAAAGGTGTTTGTAATATTTGGCTGATGGGACATTACGGTATTATTGGTGCGGCATATGCTGGTGTCATTGCATTTACACTTACAGCAGCTTACGGTATTTGGTTGCTTTACAAAAGAACACGTATTATATTTTTGTCTACATGGAATAATCAAGGGATAAGATCCATTATTACAGTCATGCTAAAAATAGTCGTAAGTGTAGCGCTGATGGCACTATTTTTATTGTTCACGAAACTATTATTTTATCAGTGGGCAACTGCTTTTATGTTACATCGTTTAGGGATTAGCTTGTTTGTGTTAACTGTAGTTATTGGTGGAGCAGCTGTCTTTTTTTTATCAATAATGAAATTAAAGTTGTTTGATTCAGCAGAACTGCAGTGGCTCGGAATTCAGTCGAAAAGAGGTAATGATGATGTCATTAGTGGAAGAAAAAGAAAGTAAAACGGAGTTAGTCATTGTTGGTTTAGGGTCTGGTGATGTAGATCAACTGACGTTAGGAAATTTCCGGATTATCCAGTCGGCACAGGCGCTATTTTTGCGTACGAAGGATCATCCTGTTGTAGCATTATTAGATAATGATCGTATATCGTATGAAACATTTGATCGATTGTATGAGAAATATGCTACTTTTCCAGAAGTTTATGAAGCAATTGTTGTAGAAATTATGGAAAAATTACAGCGTAAACCAGAAGGAAAACAACATAACGAACCAGTTGTTTATGCTGTGCCAGGGCATCCAATGGTTGCTGAAAAAACGGTGCAAATGTTGCTAGAACGATGTCGAGAGGCGAATATCACTGTTACCGTTACTGGTGGAGAAAGCTTTCTAGATCAAACATTTACAGCGCTACAAATCGATCCAATCGACGGCTTTGTTTTGTTAGATGCATCAGATATTGCGCTGTCTCATCTTCAGCCAACATTACATACGATCGTCGCGCAAGTATATGACCAATATACGGCATCCGATGTGAAATTAGCGCTTATGGAACGTTATCCTGATGATTATGAAGTAATAGTATGCCATGCACTAGGGGTAAAAGGGCAGGAACAAATGATTAAAGTACCGTTGTACGAAATGGATCATTTGACTAGTTATAATAATTTATCGTTAATTTATATTCCAAGGTCGGATGATGATAAGCTACGCAATCGAACGCTAGAGAGATTACATGAAATTGTAGCTATACTACGTAGTCCAGAAGGCTGTCCGTGGGATAGAGAACAAACACACCAATCGATTCGCAAAAATTTTATTGAGGAATTATACGAAGCGTTAGAAGCAATTGACAATGATGATCCGGGGCATATGGTAGAAGAATTTGGTGATGTATTATTGCAAATCATGTTACATAGCCAAATGGAAGAAGAGCAAGGGATGTTTTCGGTTTATGACGTAGTCGAAGCATTAAATGATAAACTATTGTTTCGTCATCCACATGTTTTTGGTGATCAAGCAGCGACATCATCCGATCAAGCATTAGTGCATTGGGAACAAATGAAGCAGAAAGAGCAACAAATGAAAGGTACAGCACGTCAATCTATACTAGATGGTATACCGCAAGGACTGCCGGCGTTGACGAGAGCGTATAAATTACAACATAAAGCTGCCAAAGTTGGGTTCGATTGGCCTACACTGGAGCCTATTATCGAAAAGGTGCAGGAAGAACTACAAGAATTGCAATTAGCGATTTACAATAAACAGCACGCAGAGCAAATGGAAGAACTCGGAGACCTGTTATTTTCTGTAATTAATGTCGCTCGTTTCATAAAGATAGATGCCGAGGAGGCGCTTTCCTTTACAAATCGGAAATTTGCTGATAGATTTCAATATATTGAACAGCAGCTTCGTATAAAAGGAAAAAGTTTTGAACAGACTGATTTAGTAGAGATGGATCAGCTATGGACAGAGGCAAAACAACGCTAGCTGCGGTAGGTCATCATAAGTAAAATGAAATATTGTATGAAAAAACGGTGGACAAGCAGGAAAATTACGTCTACAGGCAGAATATGTATTCTTCAGGAGCATAGCAGTTAGGTAGCAGCACTAACAAGAAAAGAGTCTATGCCAAGTTATGCACTAGTCTAATATGCTAGACATCTCATTATATGTAACCATTTAGGAGGAAATAAGAAATGAATAAAACTGATTTGATTAACAATATCGCTGAGAAAAGCGGACTTACAAAACGTGATGTAGAAGCTGTTCTTAATGGCTTTTTAGGAGAAATTACAGATGCACTAGCAAGTGGTGAAAAAGTACAATTGATCGGTTTTGGTACATTCGAAACACGTACTAGAGCTGGTAGAATTGGACGTAACCCACAAACTGGTCAAGAAATCGAAATTCCAGAATCAAAAGTACCAGCGTTTAAAGCAGGTAACAAGCTAAAAGAAGCGATTAGGTAACAATGAGACTCGATAAGTTCTTGAAAGTCTCCCGCCTAATTAAACGGCGCACGGTTGCAAAAGAAATTACCGAACAAGGTCGTATATGGATTAATGATCGTGTGGCAAAACCAAGCACGGTCGTTAAAGTTGGCGATGAACTTGCTGTTCAGTATGGTCAAAAAACGGTTACGGTTCGTGTAGAAAGCTTAGTAGAATCGGTGCGCAAAGCGGAAGCAAAAGAAATGTATATTGTTTTAAAAGAAGAACAGCGTGAACGTGCGCCGCAATCTGAGGAAGCAGATTGGCTTTATCGAAAAGATGATTAGTTGAATAATACTACTAAAAAAGTTTCGCTTACGTCATAAGCGAAACTTTTTTATCATACGCTTCGATAATGGCAGGAGATACCTTCGATAAAAAATACTATTACAGTTTTTGTTCTAAATGAGAGGACTACCCCATAAGCTTAAGTAATATGAGCTAAGCGGGGGACGATTTTATGGTTGAAATGAATAAAAGTGCCAAACAGCAACAATTAAAGCTGGTCAACCGTAAACTGCTAGAATTGACTGGTGTACTACAAGTGGAAAGTTTTGATAGTGAGCAGTTTTTGTTGGAAACAAATTTAGGTTATTTGTCGGTAGAAGGGCACAATCTACACATGAAGCAATTAAGTTTAGAAGAAGGACTAGTTATTATCGAAGGATATATTCATTCTCTCGCCTATAGAGATGCCGCTACTTCTGGAAAATCCAAAGGAATATTGGGGAAGTTGTTTAAGTGACGCTTTCCGTTCAATGGTTGACGATTGCAGCGATGATGAGTGCTGGACTCGGAATGGGTATCGTATTTGATGGCTATCGGATATTTTCCAATGCGCTGAAATTTCCGCGCTGGTGGCTCCCCATTCTTGATTTGATGTATTGGATCGCAGCTGCAATTGTTGTTTTTCAGTTGTTGTACGCAAGTAATAATGGCGAGGTGCGTGCGTACGTATTTGTTGGACTAGTTATCGGAATCGTAGTATACCATTGGTTATTTCATCGAATGACAGTTGTTTTGTTTCATTGGATTATTCAAGCTGGGAAAGCTGTATTGCTATTTTTGAAACGATTGCTTCATTTTATAATTGTAAAACCTGTATATTTTATGTATAATGTATTAAAATTTGTACTTGGAATTGGGTCTGCAATCACTATTTTCATCGGAAATCTTGTGGTACAATTGATGCGTCCCTTGTGGCGGTTGTTGATGTGGTTGCTAAGACCACTCACACGATTATTACATAAGTGGCTCACACCGATATGGTCAAGAGTGTCTGAGAATAGCCAGCTAAACAAATGGATGATGAATTTAAAATCAATACCGGCACGCTGGATGAACTGGTTGAGGAGGAAATGACGTACATGGTACCCGCAGTTGGAGAAAAGAAAACAACTAATGCCGCATCAAAACGACGTTTGAAAATTTGGCTAACCTTTATTGCAATATTTGTTATATGGGCGGGCTATACGTTATTTGGTCAGTATCAGCAGCATCAGGAAGCGATAGCTAAGGTGGAAGTGTTGCAAGAACAAGTGGAAGAAGCGATCGCTATTAAAGCAGATTTGCAAAAACAGATTGATCGCTTGAACGATCCTGAATATATAGCACAATTAGCAACGAAGGAACAAGGGATGGTAAAAGAAGGAGAGCAGCAAATATTTACCGATTAAGACAGTGAACTAGGATGACTGTCTGTTGCTCTAAACTAAAGATTCGGTTATAATCACGATAGAAGTAAAAAACTTTTTGGAGAGGAACATTTTATTTTATGGCAATTGAAGTGGGCGCCAAGTTAGAAGGAAAAGTGACAGGTATTACGCATTTTGGGGCATTTGTCGATCTATCGGGAGGTGTCACGGGTCTTGTTCACATTTCAGAGATTGCCGACAACTACGTTAAAGACGTGAAAGATCATCTCAAAGTAGATGATGTTGTCAAGGTGAAGGTGATCAATGTTGATAAAGATGGCAAGATTGGATTATCCATTAAACAAGCCATTGACCGACCTGAAGGACAACCAGCACCGTCATCATCGTCTCGTGAACGTACAGGCGGAAGTGGAGGCGGGGAAAAATTCAGTCGCGGAGGTCAAGAACGAGGCGGACGTTCCTTCAATAAACCGTCGTCTAGCAGACCATCTTACGCCAAAGCACCATCATTCGAAGATAAAATGTCACGCTTTTTAAAAGACAGTGAAGAACGTATATCTTCTCTTAAGAAGAATACGGAAGGTAAACGCGGTGGACGTGGAGCTAAACGGATGTAATAAATATGATAACAGACAATGGCAGAACCAATAGGTTCTGTCTTTTTTTCGTCAAAAGAATATAAAAACTGTCGATCCATAGTTAGTTTAAACGTCACAAAAAAATATACCAAAAAACTTTCCCCTAAGCTCTGCGATTAACGACAACATATTACTTTATATTGCTAGCATTTACGTCTAGTAGTTACTTATCCAGCAGACATTATTTTTAAACTAATAATATACATAGGTGGTGCAACCCGTTGCTATTACTCGTTTTATTGCTATTGTAACGAGATGGAGCAAGATGAGAACATTTGTCGTAATTTTCTTTTTGCTACCTTCCTTTGTTTGACAAACTTTCTGAGAAACGTCCTCTATAATGAGTAACACAATCAACTCGGAAATGGTGGTGTCAGCAAGTGAAGAAAGGAATTAATCTGGTTTTTCCAGGTATGAAGGGAATTATTCGGATGCGTTCGCAATGGCATACGTGGAATAATATGCTGAAGCGAGGTACACAAGTCATTTGGTCTAAGAAAACAACTTTTTTATTAGTGGCAATTGCTTTAATGCTTGGACGAGCTGTCATCTTGGATCATTTGATGCCGTTTGCAATTGCATACTTTGCAGTCATATATTTTATGAGAAAAGATCTTGTGTTGTGGATAGGATTAGCGTTAGTAGGTGGTAGTATGCTAGCGATTAATCCAGCACCTATTTGGATCGCAATGGAATTGCTGGTGTTGTTTTTAATATTCCGCGGGTTGGAAGCTTATGAACGAGCCGACCTATCGACAGCACCAATGTTAGTGTTTACTTCTACACTTGTCGTGCAATTATTTCAAACTTTAATCGGTGATGCGTTAAGCTGGTATGCCTTTATGATGATTAGCGTAGAATCAATTCTGGCGTTTGTATTGACATTAGTTTTTGTACAAGCATTACCGGTGTTGATGATGAGCAAAAAAACGGCGGTGCTAAAAAATGAAGAAATCATATGTGTCATGATTTTATTAGCATCGATTATGACAGGTGCAGTCGGCATTACGTTGTCAGGATTATCGTTAGAACATATATTATCTCGATTTGTTTTATTACTATTTGCGGTTGCAGGAGGAGCGCCGCTAGGAGCAGCGGTCGGTGTCGTTACTGGATTGATCCTTAGTCTTGCTGATGTAGGTTCTATTGTACAAATTAGTATGTTGGCTTTCGCTGGGTTGCTAGCAGGTCTATTAAGAGAAGGGGGGAAAGTTGCTACTGCATTTGGAATGCTGCTTGGTACATCGATTATAACAGTATACATTGGTTCTCAAGCTCAGATTATGAGTTCAACGTGGGAATCTGTCGTTGCAGCAGGTTTATTGTTAATGACTCCAAAGAGTATGATCAGAGCAATTTCCAGATATGTGCCAGGAACGTTAGAGCATGTTCAGTCGCAACATGAATATGTTCGCAAAGTTAGAGATGTTACAGCTAATCGTGTTGCAAAATTTTCGGATGTGTTTTCGCAATTATCCAAAAGCTTTGGACAATTTAGTGAGGGAGTGGACTTTAGAGCAAATCGTGAGGAAGAGCTAGGCAAGTTTATGCATGCTGTATCAGAACAGAGTTGTGCAAGTTGTCATCGACAGCATAGCTGTTGGGACAAAAAGTATTTTCATACCCATCAAATGATGAGTGAAATGTTGGCAACGATCGAAGAGGATCAACCAATAACGCCAAGTAACATTAGTTCAAAATGGCGTTCCCACTGTTTAAAGCCGGAGCAAGTGGCTATAACGATAAAGCATCAATACGAACTTTATGGCTATCAGATACATTGGAAAAAACAATTACAAGACTCCAGACAATTAGTCGCGGATCAATTATATGGTGTTTCACAAATTATGGATGATTTATCGCTAGAAATAAAACGAGAGGGGCAAACGCTGCATTTACAGGAAGAACAAATTAGGGAGGCGGTTGAAGGACTAGGGTTATCTATACAAGGAGTAAACATTGTCAATTTAGAAGAAGGGAATGTGGATATTGAAGTATATCATACGTTTGATAAAGGATTTGATGAATGTCGAAAAATTATAGCACCGTTGTTATCGGATATTTTAGGAGAAAATATTGCAGTGAAAATGGAGGTGTCGCCACTTAAAAACGGTGATCCATATATGGTCAATTTTGGTTCTGCGAAACAGTATGAAGTCGAAACGGGAGTTGCTGGTGCGGCAAAAGGAGGCGATTTATTATCGGGTGACAGTTTTAGTTTAGTAGATTTGGGTAATGGGAAATTTGCGGTTGCGATTAGTGATGGTATGGGAAATGGTGAGCGGGCAAGGCAAGAAAGCAGTACTGCACTATCTATATTACAGCAATTGTTACAATCTGGCATGGATGAGAAACTAGCGGTCAAGTCGGTTAATTCGGTATTGGTGCTACGATCAGTTGACGAAGTGTTTGCTACCGTAGATTTAGCAATTATAGATTTATATTCAGCGCAAACAACATTTATGAAAATAGGATCTACTCCAAGTTTCATTAAACGAGGTAATGAGGTGATAGAAGTAGCTGCTGGCAATTTGCCGATTGGTATACTCCAAGATATTGATGTGGATATTGTCTCTGCTCAATTGCAGCCAGGTGATACGTTAATTATGATGAGTGATGGCATTTATGATGCTCCAGGGTATGCAGTAAACAAAGAAATGTGGATGAGGAGAGTGATAAGTGAATTAAAGGTAGAAGATCCACAAGAAATGGCAGATGTAATATTGGAGACAGTAGTCCGTTATCAAGATGGAGATATAAATGACGATATGACGGTGCTAGTAACAAAAATAGATAAACATCAACCAGAGTGGTCGACGTTCCGCTTTCCAGGTGTTCACCGATTGGAACGACCGCGTACGGTCAGTTAATTAAAAAAAAGCTTTCGCATAAACTAGTTTCTAGCTATATATTATTCAGCATACATGTGGCGGAAACTTAGGGAATGAGAAAGCTTTTTTGTATGTTCAAAAGGTGTCTATGGTATACTTAGCTATGATAGCTTGTAGTAATATTATGGAATAATTTTAGAAAATGTGAATCTAGTTGTTTATCTCCTCGGATAATAGGAAAAGCTGATAGAGAGTAGTTTATTTTTCAGCATCTAGCGAAGGATATTCTGTATACCTTCGATAGACGATAGAGGAGGAAATAAACAATGAAACAAATATTATTAATAACAGATGGTTGTTCGAATGTTGGAATGAGTCCGGTAGTTGCTGCGGCACATGCGAAGGCGGAAGCAATATCCGTCAACGTTATTGGCGTACTAGATGATGGTGATCTAGGAGAATTCGGCGCGCAAGAAATTGCAGAGATAGCTAGAGCTGGAGGCGGAATGAGCCGTCTAGTCAATACGAGAGATTTGACACAAACGGTACAGATGATGACTCGCAAAACAGTGGTACAAACGATTCAACAGGCTGTGCATAAGGAATTGCAGCAAGTATTAGGCACTTCAACGATTGAAGCTTTGCCACCTGAAAAACGTGGTGAAGTAGTGCGAGTGATGGAGCAGTTAACAGAAACAACAGATTTGAAGATAGCTCTATTAATTGATGCCAGTGCTAGTATGAAGCATAAACTGCCAGCAGTAGAAGAGGCTATTGCTGATTTGATGTTAAGCTTACAGGCAAGACAAGGAAATAGTGAAGTTGCTGTATTCCATTTTCCGGCGCACAAGCACGGTGGTGATTGCACGATGGATGTAGATTTTACGAATCAGTTTTCGAAATTGAATCATATTTTTCACAATTTGCCGCTTAGTGGCACTACGCCAACTGGACCTGCTATTATGTATGTGTTACAAGCTTTTGATCAATTTGCTAATCGGCGCAGGGTGGATGATGAAACGGATGGGATGATGAGTGACTACGCCTAATCAATTACAGTTGGAGCGAGGAACTACAATATTCGGTAAGTGGCAAAAGCAAAAGTATGTCGTAGAGCGTCTGTTGGGTGAAGGGGCTAACGGTCAAGTATACTTGGTGCACCATAAGCGAGAACAGTATGCGCTCAAAATAGGCTTTGATGTCGTTGACTTGCAAGCAGAGGCCAATGTGCTGCGAATGATTGCAAAGCAACAGCCAGAGCTTTATATACAGTTATTGGATGTTGACGATGTACAATTACCGACGGGAGAAAGCCACCCTTTTTACATTATGCGTTTTGTAGAGGGTGTAACCGTAACACAGTTTTTACAGCAACAATCGGTGGACTGGTTTCCGCTTATTGGTTTGCATCTGTTAGAGAAGCTGTCTAAGCTACATCAAATCGGTTGGATTTTTGGCGATGTGAAGGCTGATAATATATTAGTGTCGAAGTATGGAAAAGCGGAATTGGTCGATTATGGTGGAGCGACGGAATTTGGCAAAAGTGTTCGGCAATTTACAGAAATTTATGATCGTGGATATTGGAACGCTGGATCTCGATCGGCAGATTTCAAATATGATTTGTTTTCGTTTGCAGTCCTTGCTGTGCAATTACTGGAGCCTGAAAAACTAAATGCTATAACGAAACAATCGTTGCCACAAAATCGTTCCATTTCTAATTTACTCGACATTGCCGAGAACAACGGGCAATTGAAACAAGTTGCCCCTTGGTTACATAAAGCGTTACACGGACAGTTTGTTCATAGTGAAGAGTCGTTGGCATTATGGCGTAGTTTATTGCGACAGCATCATCGCAAAAAAGTAGCTGTCAATCGTTTACCGCTATGGCTGAAAGGGTTAGCTGCTATATCTGGGGCAATGCTCGCCGGAGCCACATTCATATGGTTTATTGGGTTATGAGGAGGGGATAGCAGCGGTGGAATTGACGAAACAACTCGTTCAATTTGCAACTGAGCAGCAAATGTGGCAAGCTGGAGATACGATAATTGTAGCTGTTTCGGGTGGTCCCGATTCGATGTGTTTGTTACATGCACTTAAACGGGTATCTCATGCAGAGCAAATTAAAATCGTAGCTGCACATGTCAATCACGGATTTCGTCCTGTGGAGTCAGCGGCTGAACAAACAATGGTCGAACAATTTGCAACTAGTTTAGAAATTCCTTTGGAAACGATACAATTGCAGATGCCTGCGATTATATTAGCTACTAAAGCAAATGCGCAAGTAGCGGCAAGGGAACAACGTTATCAGTTTCTGCAACAAGTAGCCATTTCATATGGAACCAATTTTATTGCTCTTGCGCATCATGGTGACGATCAGGCTGAAACAGTGCTTATGCACCTCATCAGAGGTAGTGGGCTTTCTGGATTATCTGGTATGCGAGCAGTTAGGCAGGAAAAACAATCGGTATTTATTCGTCCATTACTGCGTATGAATAAAATGGATATTATCTCTTATTGTGAACAACATGCTGTTCCTTTCATGATAGATAGCAGCAACCTGCAAAAAGACTACATACGCAATCAAATTAGACATGATGTGATCCCCTTTCTATCGCACTATAACCAGCAATTGCCAGATGCACTACAACGAGTGGCGGAAATTGTTAGTGCAGAAGATGAGTGGTTACAAGAACAGACGCAGCAATTTTTTAATAAATTAGTCACAATTAAGCAAGAACAATGTATTATTTCGCTGCAATCATTGAATCAATTGCATGTTGCTTTACAAAGGAGATTGATTAAACTAATATTAAGTTATCTTTCAAATGTGCCAGATGGTTTTTCCTTCGAACGTATAGAAGCAATACGAGCGATGACGAGAGCCAATACCGCTAGTACAAGTAGGATTGAAGCTGGATGGAAGATTGAAGTAAGAAAGGAATATGATCATATTCGTTTTTTATATCAACCGTCTTTTCATCAGGAAAGTGCAGTGGAAACGGTCTACCCGATATACATAGCAGAAGTTACCACTTTACAACAATTTGAATTGCCGCATGGATGGCGATTGACGTTGGAACGAGTGGCAAATACTTCGGAATATACTGCTCGAACAGGTGCTGAAGCACAGTTTGATCTGGCAGCTATTTCATTTCCATTGATGATCAGAACTCGTGAACCAGGAGACCGAATGAATGTATTAGGACTAAAGGGTTCAAAAAAAGTGCAAGATATGTTCGTAGATGCAAAAGTAACGCAATTGGAACGAGAACGATATCCACTGCTGTTTGATGCTGAAGAACGGTTGTTATGGATACCCGGAATAAGACGCTCTAGCATTGGTTTGGTGAATGTCGATACAAAGGCAATTCTACGAATAGTAGTTTATCAGCAATAACCAAATGAGCAATGATATTAATTTTGAATGTTGTGGGAGGATTCATACGTTGCAAGATGATATTAAAGCTGTCCTTTACAGTGAAGAACAAATTCAATCCAAAGTAAAACAATTAGGTGAGCAATTGAGCGAGGATTTCAACGGGCGTAATCCGCTCGTTATTTGTGTTCTTAAAGGTGCGTTTATTTTTATGGCTGATTTGGTAAAAGCTATTACCGTGCCACTTGAATTAGATTTTATGGCAGTATCCAGTTATGGGCAATCTACAAAATCATCTGGCGTTGTCAAAATTATTAAAGATTTAGATGTATCTGTTGAAGGTCGAGACGTCATTATAGTTGAAGATATTATCGATAGTGGACTTACTTTAAGTTATTTAATTGATGTATTAGAACGTCGCAATGCGAAAACGGTAACCGTAGTAGCGTTGTTTGATAAACCAGCAAGAAGAACAGTAGACTTGGAACCCGATTATAAAGGATTTTCACTACCAGATGAGTTTGTTGTAGGGTATGGTCTTGACTTTGCTGAAAAATATCGTAATATTCCTTATATTGGCATATTGAAGCCGGAAGTGTATGAAAAATAAATGATGCATCACCGTACATGCTCATCCCAAGCAACCTCTATTGTTATGGAAAGTCATGCTATGGTAGAATGTTTAAAGCGTCTGAGAGGAGGTAGGGGATGAATCGGATCATCCGAAATACTAGTTTTTATTTAATTATCTTTTTGGTTACTGTCGGTATTTTTAAAGTTTTGAGCGGATCGGGGGAAACTTCTACACCGCTTAGATATGACGAACTGAAGCGAGCTGTAGAATCAGGGGTAGTAGCAGAATTAGCAGTAAAATTTGAAAACCAAACGTATTTTGTTGAAGGTAGGTTTTCAGAAAAACCAGCTGATGCAACTAGCGATAAGTTTACTTCCAGAGTTGGGGTGGAAGCCGGAGATCGAATCATGGATTGGCAGGAGCAATTTGGCTTTGAACTTGTCAACAAAGAAATGGATCGTCCTAGTTTCTGGCTAACATTTTTCACTTCTATTATTCCGTTTATTTTAATCTTTATCTTATTCTTCTTCTTGATGAATCAAGCACAAGGTGGCGGAGGCAAGGTGATGAACTTTGGCAAGAGCCGTGCGCGATTATATAACGAGGAGAAAAAGAAAGTTACATTCAATGATGTAGCAGGTGCCGATGAAGAGAAGCAGGAACTGGTAGAAGTTGTTGATTTCTTGAAGGATCCACGCAAGTTTAACTTGGTAGGTGCAAGAATACCAAAAGGGGTTTTACTTGTAGGTCCTCCAGGTACAGGTAAAACGTTACTTGCCCGTGCTGTTGCAGGGGAAGCGGGAGTGCCATTCTTCAGCATCTCAGGTTCTGATTTCGTAGAGATGTTCGTCGGTGTCGGTGCGTCTCGTGTACGTGACTTGTTCGAAAATGCAAAGAAAAATGCGCCATGTATTATCTTTATTGATGAAATAGACGCAGTTGGTCGCCAGCGTGGTGCTGGTTTAGGTGGCGGGCATGATGAGCGTGAACAAACGCTTAATCAGTTACTAGTTGAAATGGATGGTTTTGGTGCGAACGAAGGGATTATTATCGTTGCTGCAACGAACCGCCCAGATATTCTTGACCCGGCATTGCTTCGTCCAGGACGGTTTGACCGTCAAATTACAGTAGATCGTCCGGATGTAAAAGGACGGGAAGCGGTACTGACAGTTCACGCACGTAATAAACCGTTGGAAGATGATGTGAAACTAGATGTTATTGCTAAGCGCACGACTGGATTTAGTGGTGCTGACTTGGAAAACTTATTAAATGAAGCTGCATTACTTGCAGCTAGACGCAATAAAAAAGAAATTGCGATGGTAGAAGTCGATGATGCAATCGATCGTATTATTGTAGGTACGGAGAAGCGTAGTCGGGTTGTATCTGATCGTGAGAAGCGCATTGTGGCATATCACGAAGCGGGGCATACCATTGCAGGTTACTTCTTAGAACATGCAGATGAAGTCCACAAAGTTACGATTGTACCACGTGGGCAAGCTGGCGGCTATGTTATTATGTTGCCAAAAGAAGATAGAATGCTTGTTACGAAGCCAGAGTTGCTTGATAAAGTTTCCGGATTGTTGGCAGGTCGTGTAGCTGAGGAATTATTCATCGGCGAAATCGGAACTGGCGCATACAGTGACTTTAAACAAGCGACAAGTATTGTACGCAGCATGATTATGGAATATGGTATGAGTGATAAACTCGGTCCATTGCAATTTGGTAGTTCTCAAGGTCAAGTGTTCTTAGGTCGCGATATCGGTCATGAACAAAATTACTCCGATCAGATTGCATACGAAATTGATCAAGAAATGCAAGCTATTATCGGCAGCTGTTACGAGCGAGCGAAAAACTTGCTAACAGAAAAAAGTAATGAAATGCATTTGATTGCACAGACGTTGTTGTCTGAAGAAACGCTAGAGCGTGAGCAAATTGCTTCGTTGATTGATCATGGTAAGTTGCCAGATGGCTCAACTAGTAGCTCAAAGCCAGCTCCTGAATCAAAAGCAGATCCGATCATTGATGAAATTGGTGATGTGAAAGTTCGCATTCAACCACGTGACAGTGACGGAACTAAGCAACCACCAATATCTGGTGATGATAAACCGTCTTCTGATGATACAGAGTAAGTAATAAACAGACGTAACTTTCAAAGCTTACGGCGATCCTGCTTCAGCGCGGGATCGCCTTTCTTTATAGCAACATCGCAATACTGCTATTTTATTGGTAAAGAACGCTTGTAGATATAAGAAACTTAAATTGTGACAAGAAAATGTCGAATCTTCCATTGACAGACTACGCAGGCAAGTGTACATTAGGTTTTAATCGATTAAATTTAACGAAATTGTAAACAGGTTTAATTTTTCAGGTTGTCGGGTCGCCTACTTTGTGCAAGATTTCACAATGTGCTAAAAGTTGTGTAATTAGATAATTTCTACAGGGGAGAGTGTTAATAGTGGAAGCTTTAGCGCTACAGCGTAAGCAAGAACAAAATCGTGAATTAACAGAAAGATTGCTTCAATTGAAAAAAGAACGTAACGCTATTATTTTAGCTCATTATTATCAGCGAGATGAAATTCAAGCTGTAGCTGATTTTCGAGGAGATTCTTTTTTGTTGGCACAAAAAGCTGCCGAGACAGATGCTGACGTTATAGTATTTTGTGGCGTTCATTTTATGGGCGAAAGTGCCAAAATATTAGCTCCGAACAAAACGGTTATTATACCAGATGAACGAGCGGGCTGCCCGATGGCAGATATGGTTAATGTAGATGGGCTACGTAAGCTGAAAGCGCAACATCCGAATGCAAAAGTAGTGACGTATATTAACTCTTCTGCAGAGATAAAAGCAGAGACAGATATTTGTTGTACATCAGCTAATGCTGTGAAAGTAGTGAATTCGGTAGAGAGTGATGAAGTGATTTGGGTACCGGACAAAAACTTAGGTCATTACGTTCAACAAAATACAGACAAAAAAATGATTATTTGGGAAGGCTACTGCAACACTCATGACATGTTAACCGTTAAAGATGTAGAAGAGATGAAAGCAAAGTATCCGAATGCTGAATTTGTCGTACATCCAGAATGTCGCCCAGAAGTAGTTGCCCTTGGTGATTTTGTTGGAAGCACAACAGCTATATTAAAATACTGTCGTGAATCTACGGCAAAAGAATTTATCGTTGGTACAGAAGATGGTACAGGATATCAGCTGCGGCTAGATAGCCCTGACAAAACATTTCATTTTGCTTCCAAATATTTAGTTTGCCCGAACATGAAAGTGAACAATTTGAAAAAACTAGTGAAATGTTTGGAAACGATGCAACCACAAATTTATGTACCTCCTCACGTTGCAGATCAAGCTCGTCAATCTTTGGAACGGATGTTGTTAGTAAAATAACATGACGTTTTCCTATCCGCTGGGGGAATAAATATGATTCCGAATTATTTAGTAGATATTGAACTTGATAAGCTTCCTGTAATTGAAAAAGATGTCATCGTTATTGGGGCCGGCATTGCCGGTCTTTTTACCGCTATTCATGCAAGTAAAGAGCACGCGGTACTATTGATTACGAAAAAGTCGCTACTCGATAGTAATACTCGCTATGCTCAAGGAGGGATTGCGGCTGTAACTTCTACCGATGATTCCCCACAATTTCATATGCAAGATACGTTAAATGCCGGTGCAGGGCTATGCTCTACAGAAGCAGTTAGTGTGCTTGTACATGAAGGACCGGCAGGTGTTGAGCGGTTAATGGAACTTGGTACGAAGTTCGATGAGGAAGATGGGAAGCTAGCTTTGACGAAAGAGGGAGCGCATAGCCAGCGTAGAATACTGCATGCTAATGGTGATGCGACCGGTTACGAAATTGTGCGTGCGTTATCAGAACAGGCAAGTGCAAATAGTAATATCGAAATTTGGGATAATCATTTTGTCATTGATTTAATTGTGGAGCGTGGGGAGTGCTATGGTGTTCTTGTCCAACTGCCAGATGGTCAACGATTAATTGTCCGTGGAAAGGCAACCATTCTATGTACTGGTGGTGCTGGTCAGTTATATCGCTACACGACTAATCCAGAAGTAGCTACTAGTGATGGTATCGCCATGGCATATCGAGCTGGAGCAGCTATACAAGATGCTGAGTTTATTCAATTTCACCCGACGGCACTTTGTTACCCGGGAGCTCCTCGGTTTTTAATATCGGAAGCAGTACGTGGTGAAGGTGCGGTACTACGCAACATCCGAGGCGAACGGTTTATGCACAAATATCATGAACTAGAGGAATTAGCTCCTCGTGATATTGTAGCTCGGGCGATTGTAAGTGAGATAGATCAGACGAAGTCAACGTTTGTATATATAGATATAACACATGAATCACCAGAAAAAATTAAGCATCGTTTTCCTACGATTTATGAGTATTGTTTAAAGTATGGGCTTGATTTGACGACAGATTGGATTCCAGTAGCTCCTGCGATGCATTATATGATGGGAGGCGTGAAAACCGATCTTCATGGAGAGACTAATATCAATCGTTTGTTTGCGTGTGGAGAAGTATCGTCAACTGGTGTGCATGGTGCTAATCGATTAGCAAGTAACTCTTTATCGGAAGCGATTGTGTTTGGTAATAGAATCATTGCTAAAGTAGCACAGCTAGAGCCGTTACCAGCTATGCCTGAAATCTCTACACGAACGGATCGTAAGCAAGTGATGATTCAGCCTGTAGTAGAAAAAAGATTGAAATTACAAAAATTAATGCTTCGCTATGTTGGTTTAGTTCGGCATGAACCCGGATTGCGGCAAGCGCGTCTGGAACTAGAAAGACAACTGCCTACGTTTGATATGTGTCTAGAAGACTATGAGCAATTTGAATTTGCCAATTTATTAACATGTGCGTTAATCATTACAGAAGCAGCGTTATGGAGACAAGAAAGCAGAGGCGCTCATTATCGTGAAGACTATCCGCAATTAAATGATGAAAAATGGAAAAAACATTCTCTACAACAGCGAGAATACGGTATGATAAAGGAGCGTCAGGAATATGTCTGAACAGTTATCGATAATAAATGATATAGAACTACGGAAACAAATTAGCGCTTGGCTTGCTGAAGATGTAGGTAGTGGCGATATAACGACACTAACTACCATACCAAAAAATATAGCATCTAAAGCAGTCATTCATGCAAAGGAAGCTGGTGTGTTAGCGGGAATAAAGATTGCTGAGCTTGTATTTCATACCGTTGACCCAACATTAGTATTTACAGCTTTCAAAAAAGATGGCGAGCAAGTAGCGGCTGGTACCATTATTGCAGAAGTAGAAGGTAGCGTTCATCATTTGTTGACTGGTGAAAGACTTGCACTCAATCTATTACAGCGAATGTCTGGTGTTGCTACCAAAACAAAAATGTTTGTCGATGCGTTACAAGGACTTCCTGTTCGATTGGTTGATACTCGCAAAACGACACCAGGACACCGCGCATTAGAAAAGTATGCTGTAAGAGTTGGCGGTGGAGCAAATCATCGATTCGGACTGTATGATGCAGTGATGATTAAAGATAATCATATAAAAGGTGCTGGTAGTATTACTGCCGCTGTTCAATCAGCTAGAGCAAACATTCCTCATACGATGAAAATAGAAGTTGAAGCAGAAACATTAGACCAAGTGCAAGAAGCGTTGGCGGCTGGTGCTGATATTATTATGTTAGATAATATGAGTAATATCACTATGACAGAGGCTGTTCGAGTGATAAAGCAAACGAGTCCCCATGTTATCGTAGAAGCGTCTGGAGGAGTTACACTAGAAACGATTTATGATATGGCAAAAACAGGAATAGATGTTATTTCCGTTGGAAGCCTAACATATTCTTTTCATTCCATAGATATTAGTTTGGATCTGTTTGAGAAGAAGGGTGGATAAAAAAATGATTTTGGTCATAGATGTTGGTAATACTAATATTGTTATCGGTATATTTAATGATAAAGAGCTACTACAAAACTGGCGTTTGAGCACCAATCGTTCCGCTACAGTAGATGAATATGGGATGATATTGCAAAATCTGTTCCAGCATGTAGGAGTTAAAGCAAGTCAAGTGGAGTCGGTCGTCATTTCCACCGTTGTACCGCCTTTATTGCCGGTGTTGGAACAATTATCACATAAATATATTCAACGTACTCCTTTAATCGTTGGACCTGGAACAAAAACAGGTTTAAATATCCGCTATGAAAACCCACGTGAAGTAGGTGCTGATCGGATTGTTACCTCGGTAGCTGCTATTGCGAAGTACGGTGCGCCATTAATTGTTATTGATTTTGGCACAGCTACTACATTTGATTATATCGATGTACAGGGTGATTATTTAGGCGGTGCTATTGTTCCAGGAATTGGTATATCTACAGAGGCATTATATCAACGTGCAGCAAAATTGCCAAGAATTGAACTAGTCAAACCCAAAAGTGTTATTGGTCGCAATCCTGTCACTTCCATGCAGGCGGGAATTATATTCGGCTATGCTGGACAAGTAGATGGTATCGTTAACCGAATTAAAAAAGAGTTTAAAGTAAATCCAACGGTTGTTGCAACTGGTGGTATGGCAGAGCTAATTGCCGAAGAGTCAGAATCAATAAAGGTCGTCGATCCATTACTTACGTTAGAAGGACTGCGCCTTATTTATGATCGAAATCGGGAGGGAATGTCATGATGGAAACGTTGCAAGATATATTAGTACGTGGTACAGCTTGGGGTGGGAAAATACGGGTTTTTGCAGCGCGTACTACAGCGATAGTAGAGCATTTGCGCAAACAACATGATACATATCCAACAGCGACAGCTGCGCTGGGGCGGACGCTTTCTGCTGGAGTGATGATGGGTGCTATGCTCAAAGATAAAGAAAAATTAACGATACAAGTAAAAGGTGACGGACCACTTGGACAAATCGTAGTTGATGCAGATGCCGAAGGGAAAGTGCGCGGCTATGTAGATCATCCGCATGTTCATTTGAAAAGTAATGCCATGGGGAAACTAGATGTAGCTGGTGCTGTTGGTCGTAGCGGGCATATTCACATTATTAAGGATTTGGGTCTCAAAGAGCCCTATAGAGGCAGTACTCCCATTGTGTCTGGTGAACTTGGTGAAGATTTTACGTACTACTTTGCTGTATCGGAGCAAACACCTTCGGCAGTTGGTTTAGGCGTTTTAGTCGATACGGATAATTCAGTTATGCATGCAGGTGGATTTATTGTACAAGTAATGCCAGGAGTAACTGATGAAGAAATTACAAAGTTAGAAAATGCTATTGCTGTATTACCGCCGATTACTGATTTAATGGCACAAGGTGAGACGCCGGAACAAATATTGCAGTGGGTAGTCGGTGACGATCTAGTTATTCATGATACGCTACCATTACAATTTGCTTGCCTATGTTCAACGGAGCGTGTAGAACAGACGCTAATAAGTTTAGGGGAACAAGAACTACTTCAAATTATTAAAGAAGATGGCCAGGCTGAAGTTGTTTGTCAATTTTGTAATGAAGCCTATCGATTGAACAAACTGGAGCTAGAGCAACTGCTCATACAAGCAAAACCGAAACCTGTACAATAAACGGGGCATTGTGTAATGAAGAAATATGAATGGCTTAAATTGGTAGTTGTCGTTCAGGCGATTGCGATGATCGCATTGACTGGCTTTGTTATTATTAAATGGTGGCCACAACCGAGTGAAGAGAGAAGTGAGCAGCCATCCCAAACGGATAACGTGGAACAAGGATTATTGCCGGAAGATAAAACAGATATTGTTGCGTCCATTGGCAACGAAAAAATATCGAGGGAACAACTGACTAAGGAGCTTTATGCTCATCATGGTGATACCGTATTGCGTAGTATGATGGTACAAAAAGCGTTGGAATTAGAAGCGCAAGCGCAAGGGATTATGGTAACGGAACAGGAAATGAAAGAAGAACTTCAGAGCTGGATCGCGGATTATGATAGTGAAGAACAATTTTATACGATCATGCGCGAGCAACTCAGTATGGACAAACAACAAGTTCGTGATGAAGTGAAAAGTAAATTACTACTTGATAAAATAACGATGTCGATGGTGAACATCTCGAATAGTCAAATAGAAGAATACATTGCCAACCATCCGGAACAGTTTTTGCCGGAAGTATTATTGCATATGCGTTGGATTGTAACGGAAACAAAGCAAAAATCTGATCAATTGTTATTAGAGCTTGAACAAGGCGCAGATTTTGCTCAACTAGCCAGACAATACTCGGTCGATCCTTTTACCGCTAATGATGGTGGAGATATGGGCAAAATTGCTGTAGATGATCCATTCTATGATAAGAAGCTGTTAGCTCGTACCGATGGGATGCAACCTGGTCAAATTACAGGCCCTATCGAAATAGACCAAGGTCATGCTATCGTGCAATTGCTGGGGAAAGAAGTTACAGAATCATTGTCACTCGAAAAACAGCGAGAAGAAGCACATAAACAGCTGGCTTTAATGGCAGCCATGTCTCAACAACAAGTAGAAGATGAACTCCTTAAAAAATATGATGCATTAATTACCAAATAGGTAAAAATAGCAATTGACAAATAATCAATACAATTGATAAGATGTTAGTAATCAATACCGACTATTCGAGTCGGAATAAGGAGAGATTACTGTTATGACTAAACTTGTGCAGAGTATTACAGAATTGATCGGCAATACACCGCTAGTTCGACTTAATCGACTTGTTCCAGCAGACAGCGCAGAAATATATGTGAAATTAGAGTATCAAAATCCAGGAGCTAGTGTCAAAGACAGAATCGCCATTAGTATGATCGAAGTGGCGGAGCAAGAAGGGCTATTAAAACCAGGCGATACGATTATTGAGCCTACCAGTGGAAATACAGGAATCGGATTGGCTCTTGTTGCAGCGGCAAAGGGATACAAAGCTATTCTTGTTATGCCAGAGACGATGAGTATTGAACGTCGTAACTTATTAAGAGCTTATGGAGCTGACTTGGTGTTAACGCCAGGCGGCGAAGGGATGAACGGTGCTGTAAGGAAAGCAGAAGAATTAGTTGCCGAAAACCCATCTTACTTTTTGCCACAACAGTTTAAAAACAAAGCTAATTTAAAAGTACACCGTGAAACGACAGGTCCTGAAATAGTGGAAGCTATTCAAGCACATGATGGTCAATTAGATGCCTTCGTTGCTGGGATTGGTACTGGTGGTACGATTAGTGGTACAGGAGAAGTGTTAAAACAACAGTTTCCAAATATCAAAATTGTTGCAGTAGAACCAGCGGCATCACCGATATTGTCGGGTGGCAAGCCAGGTCCTCATAAAATTCAAGGTATCGGTGCCAACTTTATTCCAGATATACTGAATCGTGATATCTACGATGAAATCATTACAGTAGAAAATGATGATGCATTTGAATATGCTCGTCGTGCTGCGAAAGAAGAAGGAATTTTATGCGGTATTTCATCTGGAGCTGCTATCTATGCTGCGCTGCAAGTGGCTAAGCAATTAGGTAAAGGAAAACGAGTAGTTGCTATTATACCAAGTAATGGAGAACGCTATTTAAGTACACCTTTGTTTAATTTCGAAGATTAATTGCAGATCCAATCCTTCATTCTTTTTTTGGATGAAGGATTTTTTGTTTTCTATCGTGATACATTTACGCTTCTCATATTTTTTTGTATACTAGGCAGAATAGATAACAACTTGAAGCGGAGGAAATAATGATGTTAATTAAGTGGCAGCAGTGGATGGAGTGGGATGAACAGCGTGCGGAGAAACGGTATAATATGTTCCCGTTCGTGCATTCATTTCGCTGGCCGCTTCACCAGCCGTACCTAAACTCATGGGAAGACGTATGGAAAGAAGCATCGCCCTACTCGCTTGTACTTGAAAGTGGAAAGGAAGGTCGTTATACCTATTTGGGATTGCATCCAGCTAGCTTAATTGAAGGGAAAAATGATCAAGCAGAAGCGTACGAATTATATCGTGCTGGCGACGGTCAATATAGCAAACAACTAAAGCATGCCTGGAAAGAGCAACCACTTCAAGCTATTGAACGTTGGATGAGTATATATAGAGCACCATCATTGCCAACAGGTCAGTTTCCGAAGTGGAAAGGTGGATGTGCCGGTTTTTTAAGCTACGATGTGGCGCGAAGCATTGAACAGTTACCTGATCTTGCTAACGATGATTTGGCGATACCTGATTACTTATTTATGCAGTTTAATGAAATCTGGGTGATTGATCATGAAGAGCAGCAAGTCTTTTGTATAATACATCAGCCTATTGCTCCCGAAACAGACAGACAACAACTAGAGCAGTATTACACAGAAGCAATGGATCGAGCTCAGCAGATGGAGATATTTTGGGAAAAACTATTGGGAGAAACGAAGCAAGTAGATGTGCGAGAGCAGCTGTACAAAGAGCGTTTTACCTTTAGTGAACAGCATTCGATAGATATTGATGCGGATACAATGTCCGGTAATACTTCACCATTCGCAAAACAAGCCTATATGGATGCCGTTACAGCGATTCAATCATATATTGCAGCTGGCGATGTATTCCAAGTCAATTTATCTTTACGTCAAAGTAGAGATGTGTCGATTACCGCGGAGGAGCTTTACGAATGGTTGAAAATAATTAATCCATCTCCTTATATGGGGCTGCTACGGACACCGCAATTTCAAATCGTGTCTGGTTCTCCTGAATTGTTAGTACAATTGGTGGATAATAAACTAGTTGCACGCCCGATTGCCGGTACACGGAAGCGAGGAATAGATGCAGCGGATGATCAGAGATTAGCGGATGAATTGCAGAACGACAGCAAAGAAAAAGCAGAGCATGTCATGTTAGTTGATTTGGAACGTAACGATCTTGGTCGAATTGCTGCCTATGGCTCTGTTGAAGTGAAAGAATTGATGGTAATTGAACGTTATTCCCATGTGATGCACCTTGTTTCGCAAGTGGAAGCGCAACTACATCATGATTATAGTCTATACGATGTCATTGCTGCTAAGTTTCCAGGAGGAACAATAACTGGTGCACCAAAAGTAAGAACGATGGAAATTATTGAAGAGCTTGAACCAGTACGCCGTGGACCATATACTGGTTCTATGGGTTTTATTGATTATAGTGGTGATATGGAGTTAAATATTATTATTCGTACCATTGTTTTGGATGGTGGCAAGGCACATATTCAAGCTGGTGCGGGTATCGTTATTGATTCTGATCCCGAAAGTGAATACTATGAGTCACTTAATAAGGCGAAAGCATTATGGCGAACTATTCAATTGAGCGAACGATTTGCGTCTAACAAAAACCAGGGAGGCAATGACAGATGATACTAGTCATCGATAATTATGATTCGTTTACGTATAATTTGGTACAATATTTGGGGGAACTTGGACAACAACTAGTCGTCAAACGAAACGATCAAATAACGCTACAACAAATAGAAGAGCTTGCTCCCGATCATATATTAATATCACCAGGTCCTTGCACGCCGAATGAAGCGGGCATTAGTTTGGATATTATTACTACTTTCCAAGGTCGTATTCCTATAATGGGGGTATGTTTGGGTCATCAAGCGATTGGACAAGCTTTTGGTGCTAACGTCGTACGCGCAGATCGATTAATGCACGGTAAAACATCGGAAATTCATCATGATGGTCAAGCGCTATTTGCTAATTTACCGCAACCAATCGTAGCAACGCGGTACCACTCTTTAATTGTGGAGCGGGCAAGTATGCCTGATTGTTTGGAAATTACGGCAGAAACAGATATCGGTGAAATTATGGGCGTTCGCCATAAGCAATATGTGATCGAAGGAGTACAGTTTCACCCTGAATCTATCATATCAGAGCATGGGCATGCGATTCTTCGTAATTTCTTGCAGCAAACTGGTGCAGTGCGATGACATTTAAATTAATGCGTAACGGAACAATTATAGAAGCTGGCGATGCTGTGATCTCGATATATGATCACAGCTTTTTGTACGGTATTGGATTGTTTGAAACATTTCGGACGTATAATGGAAAGCCTTATTTGTTGAACCGTCATCTTGACCGATTGCAGATCGGTTGTGAGCAGTTAGGTTTACAAGTGACCATATCACATGAACAGCTAGTGGAATGGATTACTACATTGTTAGCTGCCAATCGATTGGCAGATGCTTATATTCGACTAACTGTTAGCTGTGGATCGGGTGAGCTTGGTTTGCCGCAATCTGATTACGAGCAGCCAGTCGTTTGGTTGATGATGCAGCAATTGCCTGCTTATAGAAGATGGGATAGTGTTATATTTCCTGGAAGACAACTAAAATTATTGACTACGAATCGGAATACGCCAGAAGGCAAAGTGCGTTTCAAATCATTACATTTTATGAATAATGTTATTGGAAAGCGTGAATTAGAAGTTTTTAAGCGGAAAAAAGAAGAAAAAGAAACAAATCAGTATCGTACCGAACAATTACGACATCATGAGTTGCAGTTTGCAGGTATAGAAGGGCTTATGTTAACGGAGCAACATTATATAGCGGAAGGGCTTGTCAGTAATATTTTCTTTGTTCATCAGAAGGTGATTAAAACGCCCGCGATTGCGACTGGCATACTTCCGGGAATTACTAGGCAACGGGTGTTAGAATTGGCAGAGCAAGCTGGCTATGACACAGAAGAAGGGCTATATACTTGGGCGGAGTTGTTGCAGGCGGATGAAATATGGCTGACTAATTCTATTCAGGAGTTAGTTCCGGTTACGTTACTTATCGATATGAGAAATGAATCACATGTGGTTAGTGAGGGAACGATTGGTACAGTAACGAAGCAGTTACTACATCAATATCAAACAGAGGCGAATAACGGAAGGTTGTGAGTAACGATGACTGATCCAGCAGCAAAGCAGCATGTACAGAAGCGAGCATATTATTTTAACGATAATAACATGCTACAACTAGGTGAAAGAACGTTAATTATGGGTATATTGAATACTACTCCGGACTCATTTTCAGATGGAGGGCAATATGTGGCGGTTGAAGCAGCAGTGGAGCAGGCCAAACGATTACTAGATAATGGTGCTGATATTATTGACATTGGTGGTGAATCGACACGCCCTGGATCGCAGCAAGTAAGTGTGGAAGAGGAAATAAAAAGAGTCATACCAATCATTGAAGCAATTCGCGAGCAGTTACCAAGTGCAGTATTGTCGATAGATACATATAAAGCAGTTACAGCAGAGCGCGCATTGCGTGCAGGAGTACATATTATTAATGATATATGGGGGCTGCAATATGATGACCAGATGGCTACAGTAGCGGCGACATATAATTGCCCTGTTATTATTAACCATAATCGACCAACAGCTAACTATGATGCGTTATTGCCTAATATAATAGCAGATTTGAAAACAAGTATTGCTTTGGCGGAAAAAGCGGGTATAGCTGCACAGAACATTTGGCTTGATCCAGGTATTGGCTTTGCAAAAAACTATAAGGAAAACCTACAAGTGATGCAATCGCTCGAACAAATTGTAGCGCTTGAATATCCGGTCTTGTTAGGAACATCACGCAAACGATTTATTCAGCAAACGTTAGGTTTGTCGGCGCAAGAAGTAATACAAGGTACGTGTGCAACAGTAGTTATTGGTATAATGAAAGGTTGCCAAATTGTACGAGTGCATGATGTCGCAGCGGTGAAGCAAGCAGCTTTGATGACGGATGCCATTGTACATGTCTAGTGTTTCTGTTTAAAAACAATGATAGGTAATGGAAATATACTATAGGGAGAAATGACACGATGGATAAAATGTATTTGCAAGGGATGAAGTTTTATGGTTATCATGGTGTTTTTGCTGAAGAAAATAAATTAGGACAGCAGTTTATCGTGGATGTTATTTTAAACCTCGACTTGCATACAGCAGCTGAAACCGATGATTTGAACACAACGATTAACTATGCGGAAACTTATGATTATATTCAACGGATTGCGGAAGGCGAGCCAGTAAAGCTAATTGAGGCGCTAGCGGGTAAGATTGCGTCGCAATTGTTGGACGTTTATACTATGGTACATGAAGTTACCGTAAAAGTAACCAAACCTTCGCCACCATTCAAAGTATTTTTTGATGGAGTTACTGTGGAATTGACGCGGAGTAGGGAGCGGGTATAGAATGACAGATGCAAGTAGCGTACACCAAGTATATATTGCATTAGGTTCTAATATGGGGGAGAGAGAACGGCAACTCATGGAAGCCATTCATTCGATTCACCAATGGGAAAATACGAACGTTATTCGAATATCGGATATATATGAAACGGACCCGGTTGGCTATATGGATCAACCACAGTTTTTGAATATGGTCATCTACGTACAGACAGAGATGTCGCCGCTTGTATTGCTGCATCGTTTGTTGCAGTTGGAATTGCAAATGGGTAGGGAACGTGGCGAGCAAAGTGAACGGTTCGGTCCAAGAACGATTGACCTAGACATACTGCTGTATGATAATGTCATAACGGATGAACAACAATTAACATTACCGCATCCGCGAATGATGGAGAGAGCTTTTGTATTAATACCGTTATATGCTATAATGGCACATCCACACGAATTGTATCAGCAAGTTTCCGTATTAACAGCAGCGGCGCAGCGGTCTGGAAAGGAAGGTGTCAAACTATGGAAAACCACCAATTGGCACAAAGAGTTAGAGCTTTTAGAAAATTAAAAGGATACACCCAACAAGAATTGGCCAAGGAACTTGGCGTCTCGGTTGCTGTACTAGGATCATTAGAGCGAGGGACGAGAAAGAACGATCCCAAATTGCTTAACCATATAGCTAAAACATTAGGGATTAGTTACGAAGAGCTGATGTCTTTCTAGGAGGGATAAAGTTGTATGTTAAAAATTGGCGATATCCAAATGAAAAACAGAGTCGTACTGGCACCTATGGCTGGTGTATGTAATCCTGCTTTTCGCCTAATAGCAAAAGAGTTTGGTACGGGATTAGTTTGTGCGGAGATGGTCAGTGACAAGGCTAATAAAAGCACGTTAGAAATGTTATATGTAGATGAACGAGAAAAACCACTGAGTTTGCAAATTTTTGGTGGTGATCGGGATTCGCTTGTTGAAGCTGCCAAAGTAGTCGATAAACAAACAAACGCAGATATTATTGATATTAATATGGGCTGCCCCGATCCTAAAGTTACAAAATGTGATGCGGGTGCAAGATGGTTATTAGACACAAATCAAATTTATGAATTGGTATCGGCTGTTGTAGATGCAGTTGATAAACCGGTTACCGTAAAAATGCGTAACGGTTGGGATGATCAGCATATTTATGCAGTAGAGAATGCTAAAATGGTGGAACGGGCTGGCGGAAAAGCGGTTAGCGTCCATGGACGAACACGAGAGCAGCTATATACTGGGAAAGCCGACTGGGATATTATTCGTCAAGTGAAAGAGGCGATATCAATTCCGGTTATTGGCAATGGTGATGTTTTAACACCAGAAGATGCGAAGCGAATGCTTGATCAAACTGGTTGTGATGGTGTCATGATTGGAAGAGGAGCTTTCGGAAATCCTTGGATGCTCTATAGAACTATTCAATATTTGGATACAGGGCAATTGCTAGGTGATCCGACACCTCGAGAAAAAATGAAAGTGGCAGTTCTTCATATGGATCGACTTATTGCTCTTCGCAGTGAACATGTAGCCATCAGAGAGATGCGAAAACATTTGGCATGGTACTTAAAAGGTTTGCCAGGTGCTCCGCGTGTGAAGGATGCTATTATGGAAGAAGCAGATCGCGATCGTGTAGTTACTATTTTGGAACAATATGTGGAATCTTTAGATGAAGTAGTAGATGAGCAAGCAGTGGCTAACTAAATGATCGAATCGACAAAATTAGCTTGAAATGAATAAGAAATAATTGTTATATGTAGTTATTTGCTGGATTTTGACGATAGCTGCATTGTAATATGTGAAAAGTATGCATAAATTGAAACGGTTTCATTTTGAAAAGATAAGTTAATTGACATCAGGGGTACAATTGCCATATAATCGTGCAATATAATCAAACTTCATAGCAGAATACACCATATAGGCATGATGCCAATAGGACGGCAATATATTAAGTAACAATGCGTAATAAACAACTGTAAAAACAGGATAATAAAAAAGCTTATACGACAGGAGAATCGAAAAGATGATCGATAAAGAAATCATTCTGACTCTAGATGGATTGAAAAAGCTGGAGGAAGAGTTGGAAGTTTTGAAATCAGTGAAGCGTCGAGAAGTGGCAGAGCGTATTAAAGTTGCGATCGGTTACGGTGATATTAGTGAGAACTCAGAGTATGAAGATGCGAAAAACGAGCAGGCTTTTATTGAAGGAAGAATTATTACACTTGAAAAAATGTTGCGTAATGCGCGTATTATCAATGATGATGAGATTAATATCGATACGGTAAGCATCGGGTCTACTGTAGTTGTAGAAGATATGGAGTTTGGCGATACGATGGAGTATGCTATTGTCGGAACAGCAGAATCTGATCCGCTGCAAAATAAAATATCGAATGAAAGCCCTGTCGGAAAAGCGATCTTGGGCAAGAAGAGAGATACTGTTGTGGAAGTGAATGTACCTGCTGGCATTATTCAATACAAGATTATTGATATTAGAAAATAAGGTGTGCTAAAAGCAAAGCTTCCTTATAAGGAAGCTTTTTGCATTACATCGTAGTCCGTTACATGATAGACTATAGGTTAGATGCAAACAGAGATGCAGTCCTTCGGACGTTTCATGTGATCGTGTAGTAGCGTAGTTGCTGCTTCATATTAATATGAAACGTTTGTGCTAGGTATTGCCTTAAGTTTCAAGGAGATGACACGAAGTGGAAATTGAAAACAATGAACAAGAATTAAGTGAATTATTGCAAATTAGAAGAGACAAGCTGGTGGAGTTAAAGCAACTCGGGATCGATCCATTTGGTAGTAGATTCGAACGCTCGCATACTGCAGGTCAAATTGTGAAGCAATATGAAAGTGAGAGTAAAGAAGAATTAGCTGAGCAAGCGATTAAAGTAAGTATTGCCGGACGTATTATGCAAAAGCGTGGAATGGGGAAAGCAAGCTTTGCTCATATTCAAGATTTGAGTGGTCGTATTCAAATTTATGTACGGAAAGATACTGTCGATGAACAGCAGTTTACGGCATTTGAGATGTTGGATATAGGTGATATTGTAGGTGTTGTAGGTGTTGTATTCAAAACGAATACAGGAGAAGTTTCGGTTAAAGCTACAGAGCTGAGTGTTCTTACGAAGTCGTTATTACCTCTACCAGACAAGCATCATGGATTAAAAGATGTTGAATTACGTTATCGTCAACGTTATGTTGACTTAATTGTTAATCCTGAAGTACAACAAACATTTATTACTCGCTCTAGAATTATTCAATCGATGCGTCGTTATTTAGACTCGCTTGGATTTTTGGAAGTAGAGACACCAACGCTCCATACTATTGCTGGCGGTGCAAATGCTCTTCCGTTCATTACACACCACAATGCGTTAAATATGGATCTTTATATGCGTATTGCGATAGAGCTTCACCTAAAGCGATTAATTGTTGGTGGGCTAGAAAAAGTATATGAAATTGGTCGAGTATATCGAAACGAAGGAATGTCTACACGACATAATCCCGAATTTACCATGATCGAGTTATATGAAGCATATGCGGATTATAATGATATCATGAACTTGACAGAAAATTTGATTTCTCATATTGCTCAGGAAGTACTCGGTACACAAACGATTACTTACCAGGGGCAAACGGTGAATTTGCAACCAGGCTGGCGTAGAGTATCGATGGCGGAACTTGTAAAGGAAGCAACTGGTGTTGATTTCACGCAATCTATGAGTGATGATGAGGCGCGTCAATTTGCAAAAGAACATAAAGTGAAAATAGAGTCACATATGACTATCGGTCATATTTTGAATGAGTTTTTTGAACAGTATGTGGAACATACTTTAATTCAACCTACTTTTGTTACTGGTCATCCTGTGGAGATTTCTCCATTAGCGAAGAAAAACAACGAAGATCCACGATTTACCGATCGGTTTGAACTATTCGTTGTAGCTAGAGAACACGCGAATGCATTTACAGAATTAAATGATCCTATCGATCAACGAGAACGGTTTGAAGCACAATTAGAAGAGCGTGAACAAGGAAACGATGAAGCGCACGATATGGATGATGACTTTATTCAAGCATTGGAATATGGACTTCCGCCTACAGGTGGGCTTGGTATCGGTGTAGATCGGTTAGTTATGCTTCTTACTAATGCAGCATCTATACGAGATGTTCTATTATTTCCACACATGCGTGATCAACATTAATTTTAATTATATAAAATACGAAACCTTTCCTTCATTGTTATTAGAAGTGGAAGGTTTTTTGTTGTCATAAGAAATACGCCGGGACGAGTTGTTTGAAACAACATATAATACATGTGAAAGTAAATAATCTTTTCAAAGGGGAGGGAAAGTAGATTTATTACAAGTGGTAAGGTCTTTCGGACTATATTTTAAGGGAATAAGCGGAATTTATTATGTAAAAGGTTGCAAAAAATAATTATTGTAGTACAATGGTATTAAGAGCTTCACACGATAACGGCAAACTTGTCGAAAGGCAAGGACGCAAAGCTAAAGGGTCTTCTCCAAATTACTTGGAATGACAGCCAGCTCCCGAATGCACTGCTCTATTTTTGTATTAAGATAAGAAAATATTGCTACATGTGTAAAAACTTTACACGATAATGGCAAACCAATCGAAAGATTGGGGCGCAAAGCTAAAGGGCCTTCCCCACTAACGTAATAGTGGAATGGTAGCCAGTTACCGAAGGGAGTTTTTTATTATGCGTAAAATCAGTTTATTAATGGTGGCTATAGCATTATTTGCAGGATTGTTTGGAAACTTAACGGCTGAAGTGAGTGCTGCAACTTGGATTGATGTTGCACAAGTGGATAAAGGTATTGTTAAGGTTACTTATCCAGTGAAAAGTAATGTGAGCACGAAAGTAATGATAGCTAGAGGAACTGAAAAATATACGTACAGCTTATACGGAGCAGAAACATTTCCACTTCAGTTGGGTAATGGTAAATATGAAATCAGTGTGCTAGAGCATGTTTCAGGAAAAAGTTACAAACGTGTTGCTCATCAAGAAGTTGTGTTAGCTTTAGGTGCAGATCAACAAGTTTTCTTGAATTCTGTACAGAATGTTAAGTGGAACAATAAAAATGCTGCTATCATTAAAGCAAAAGAACTTACTAAAAACTTAAAAACTGATGCAGAGAAAGTTAAAGCCATCTATGAATATGTATACAAAACAATTAATTACGATAATAAGTTGGCTGAAACGGTAGCTAATAATTATATTCCCAATATAGATAGTACGTTAAAGACGAAATTGGCAATCTGCTATGACTACTCTACATTAACAGCTGCTATGTTGCGTAGCGTTGACATTCCTGCCAAATTGGTAATGGGTCAATCCGCTTATGTTGATGTGTACCATGCTTGGAATGAAGTGTTTGTAGACGGTAAATGGGTAATTATTGATACGACTGTTGATGCAGGATTGCACAAAAACGGTAAGAAATTTCAAATGGCAAAAGAAGCTAGTAAATATAAAGTTGAAAAAGTATATTAAGATGTAAGGAAGAACGCACATGCCTACTTTAATGGTATGTGCGTTTTTTGTATGCGGAGTGCCAGACATGTGTGTTCTCAATATAAGTCAAGTTATGAAGGTGGAATATAGTATTGGCTTGTAGACAGCGGTTAGATGGTTATAATGAAAGTATCATCAGTATCTAGTGAAGGGTAATGGTAGTAGTAGTGGTGGTTACCTAAGGTAATGTATCTATATATAGTAGATAAATAATAGATAGAAAGATTTTTAAAAAAAGACTTGCATTAATCTAGGCAGCTGTGATATATTATATAAGTCGCCGCTGAGATGCAGCCGACAACAAGCGAAACAGCAACAAACAAAACGAAACAATGATTTGTTCTTTGAAAACTGAACAACGAGTGAAGTAATACAAAGCAAGTCAGCAAGAAATGAGCTACAAACTTTTATTGGAGAGTTTGATCCTGGCTCAGGACGAA
>NZ_JBHUMH010000053.1:0-63856 GCF_042684845.1 Paenibacillus yanchengensis
ATATTGAGTCATGATGAATCCCTCCATTGAATGTCGTCTCGACAACTTCATTCTAAAGGAAATAATTCATCATGGCTCTTCTTATTTTCTTCCAGATGCATTTTACACAATTATATGGACTTTACTTCTCCTCCAGTACTTATTTGTATGTTTGTACGTTTTTTCGCATAATGTCCCACTATACTCTCCTGTTATAAAATTTGTAAAAGCAAAAAACCGACCATAAGATACCTTAAGATCGGCTTTTCATTTTGTATACGTGGCTGCCATTTTTAAATGGACTCAGTGATGAGTTTTCAGACACTTCCTAGTATATTTTCTGTGTAAATTATTACTTACTGCGCTGAATCATATATTGCAATATTAATTGCATAAAATCAGTTGGTTGTTGCAACGTTTTTAATATTTCCACAGCACTGCTATAATGTTCCCACATCGCTGTCTTCGCACCTGCCACCCCAAATACCGATACATAATTAGAAGTATTGTTATGATCATCTTGTCCGATTGGCTTACCAAGAACAGCCGCTTCTCCTTCTCGATCCAACAAATCATCTTTTATTTGAAAGGCAATACCAGCATGATAGGCAAATTGTTTCCACGTCGCTATCTCTTGTTCACTTGCTTTTGCTAATATCGCCGGCATAACGATAGCCGCTTCGAAGGCAGCACCTGTTTTGTAGTAACAAATTTCATCCAGCTGCTCGCTAGTAAGTTGCTTTCCTTTCGCCTGCAAATCCATCACTTGCCCTATACACAAATCTTCCGCTTTCTGTGCTGAATATTCAATAAGTGCTACAATGTCTTCGGCTGCAAATACATTCGCCTTCCGCAATGACGTTTGTGCTTGAATTGCTTTTTGGACAAGAAATAAACCAGTCAATTCAGCAATCGCACTATTGTGTAGTATGTGTAACGTCTTTTTCCCCCGCCGCTGCTCTGCATTATCTTGTGTTGGCAAATCATCAAATACTAACGATGCTGTATGCATATATTCGAGTGACTTTAATAGTGGAGTAATATCTGTCGTTTGCAGTTGATAATATTCTACTCCTACTACCCAAGTCAATAATGGGCGCAATCGTTTGCCGCCACTTTCCAAACTATAGTTAGCAGCATCAGCCAACAATAGTTGCGTCTCTCCTGTTCCATGCGACTTTGTAACTGGAAGCGTATCGTTAATATGAGCCCGGGCTTGCTCCATCTTTTCACGAAATGCTAGTTCCACTCGCTTCATCCGATGAAATTGCTCCATATATTGATCTCGAAACCATTTGTCCAAAAAATTAACATTGGTCACACGCTTTACCAGTCGGTTTAACCAATACTTCAATACAGTGTTATTCGCAGTCAACGTATCCATCAATTGCTCATAGGCGCTGTCCCCTAACCGCTGTCTACAACGCTGCAATCCATTTATCGCTCGATTCAAAATTAAAGTGCACACTTGTTCATTCTGTTGATATACAACGTGCGTCAAATAATGAATAACTGTCCAATACAATTCGAATGGATTTATAATATCGGCCCGTTTATCTTTATAGGTTAAATAGTACGTGTATGGCGTAACCGATCCTTGTTTATGGTCGTCCATAAAATCTGCAAAATCATCAGCCAACTGGTTATAAATACCATAATAAAACGTACGGGCAGTAAACCCCTCATCTTCCTCACTATGAACGACTGCCCGAGCAATTAAACGAGATGATGATGACTTAATAATAACCGGATAATATAACGCTTCATTCGTATAATGCTGCACCGATAATGACTTGGCACGATCTTGTTCTTGCGCATGAAAAAAAACATAAGCTTGTTCAAAAAATTGCTGCTGTTTCTCTGGAGGTAAGTGCTGTTGAATATATAGAAATGCTTGCTGTAGTTCTTCTTGCACATATAAAATAAACGTTTGATGCGCTCCAGCCCACGTTTGTTGCTGTGGAACGATACCAGTAAGTAATGTTTGGCGAATCATATTCGAATAGAGCTGTTTCTCCTCTAGGGAAAAAGATGGTGCATCTAACAAATCGTCAATAAACGGATACGTTATACCGTAGCAATAGCCCAGTCGAAATGCTTCATCTAGTCGCTCTGCTTTCACTACCGGATCAATCTGTTCTTCCATATCTTCTAGTGCATGCATCACAACACCAATAATTATTTTTATTAATTTTCGTTGTGCGTGCCCAGCATCCATTCCTTCCGGAATATGAACAGCTACTTGATGCAATCGTTCCATTAACCAAATAGCCGTTTCCGTAATCTGATGTCGTTGAGCCCAGCGAAAAAATCCATCCGTACTTAACCATTCCATTTCATCGTGCTGCTGGTTCTTCTCTTGCTTTATCAACCTAGTCTTCAAGCGGCTAGCCATTCGCTGTACACTTGTCCAAGTCGCCGCAGCATCCATATTTTTGCCCAAATCCCTCATATATAAATAAGCAATACTTCGTTCCAAATAATCATCTAATTTCCCTTGCTTCTCCAATGTGTGCAAATAATGATTAGAGGATACACCAGGCACATTGCGATAATCCAACTTAAACCAACGATAATACCACGATTGCTGTCGTCTATTATCTTTTTCCCATTGCTTAAAATCCACTACTAATTGTTCCATATACGTATTATTTTCTAGCAACGAATGTAAAGTGGTAAAATATTGGGCTGCTTCCTGCTCGGCATTCCTATAACTTTTTACATCATCTATTAAAAATGGTTCACTCATCATTCCCATACCTCATATTCAATTTTCTATATTATACGAACTTATAGAATGCAAGTTGCATAATAGATTTGTTAATGACAACTTTGCGACGATATTTCAACAAATATACAGCAATGTTTGCCTTTTCTGTGTATTTATCAAAAAACACTAGAACTTGTGTCGCATTATCGTTTATCATCAAATTATAACTATATATTGATTCTCACTTCCGATATAACGATGGAATTTATCCATTAATTTAATGACTACATAATCAAAAATAATTAAAGAGGTGCTCCCATGTCCTTACCATTTAAAGAGTTTGTACAGTTAGCTCAAACTATTATTGATGTACAAGATGAAGATATTACTCGTGAAAATGCCAATATGAATGGCGAAAGTTTTTCTGGAAAAATGAGTAAACTAGGCAGTGAATTTGCAAAATGGTACGCTAAACATACGGTGATGCCATCCGAGCTTGTACAAGCAATCGAGCATAACTATGTCTATGTCCATGATCTCGATCAATACGTACTAGGCACAACAAATTGTATTTTCATTCCTTTTGATAAATTGTTAGCTAGAGGATTTAATACAGGAAATGGTAGTGTTCGCCCACCAAACTCGATTACGACAGCAATGTCGTTAACAGCCATTATTTTTCAATCACAACAGAATGCACAATTTGGTGGTGTTTCCGCGAATAAGTTAGATTGGGATTTAGCACCATACATTAATAAGTCATTCCAAAAACATTTTATCAAAGCAAAAAAAATATGCAAAGAACAAGCAAAAATTGCCATTATGAGTGATGGTTCATTAGAAGCTCATGAGCAGGAAGAGTTACCGATAATGTTCTCCAATAATGCGTTAGCCGATCGTTATCCGCTTAGTTATGCGATAGCTTATGAATGGACAGTTGAAGAAACGAATCAAGCTGCTGAAGCGCTTATTCATAACTTAAATACCATGTCTTCACGTGCTGGCGGTCAAATTCCTTTCACTAGTATTAACTATGGAACATGTACATCGCCTGAAGGGCAGCTCGTCATTGATGCATTGTTGAATGCAACGATCAAAGGGCTTGGTAATGGAGAAACACCTGTTTTTCCGATTCAAATTTTTAAATGTAAGCAAGGGATTAACCAACAACCAGGTGAACCTAACTATCATCTCTTTTTGAAAAGCATTGAATGTGCTTCGAAACGTCTCTATCCTAACTTTGCTAATATCGATGCACCATTTAATGCCGAATACTATATCGAAGGGCAACCAGATACGGAATTTGCTACGATGGGCTGTCGCACTAGATTAGTTGGTGATCGATTCGGATGTAATCATTTATCCGGCAAAGGTAATTTATCTTTTAATACAATTAATTTAGTAAAATTAGGGATCGAATATGGTATTTATACGAATAACCGCTCCGAATGTGATGAAGCTGGATTTTATATTGCTTTGAACAAATATTTAGATATAGCATTGCAAGGCTTGCTGCATCGCTATCAATTACAAGCTATCCAGCCCGCCAAAGCATCAGACTTTATGATGCGAGAAGATGTATGGGAGGGTGGTGCAGAACTCGCTCCCAATGAGCCAGTAGAGCAGCTATTACGACATGGTAGCATATCACTAGGCTTTATAGGTATCGCTGAATGTATGAAAGCTCTGTTTGGCAAACATCATGCGGAAGATGAATTTGTATATAACAAAGCTTTAGAGCTCGTTAGTTATATGCGTCATTACTGCAATATGAGAAGCGAAGAACATCAACTGAATATTACGTTATTTGCTACTCCAGCAGAAGGATTAAGTGGTAAATTTACGAAAATAGATCGCGCTACTTATGGTTTGATACAAGGTGTTACTGATCGAGAATACTATACGAATTCTTTCCATGTTCCTGTCTATTATTCGGTTAGTGCCGCCAAAAAAATACAGTTAGAAGCACCTTTTCATGCTTTATGTAATGCTGGCGCAATATCTTATATTGAACTAGATGGCAATGCACGAAACAACACTGTCGCTTTTCAACGTATTGTTCAATATGCATTAGAGCAACAAATAAGCTACTTTAGCGTAAATCATCCGATTGATCGCTGCCCCGCTTGCGGTTATGAAGGAATGATTGGAGAAACTTGTCCCACCTGTGGAATTAGCGACGAAGAACAGCCATTTCGTCGGTTGCGGCGAGTAACTGGTTATCTCACAGGCGATTATATGACTCGGTTCAACGCTGCCAAAGTAGCGGAAGTAAGAGATCGGCTCAAACATTTATGAATATTTGCGGTTATTATCCAGAAAGCATCAATGAAGGACCTGGATTGCGAGCGGTCATTTTCATTAGCGGCTGTATACATGCCTGCCAAGGCTGCTTCAGCAAACATACATGGTCTTTCAAAGCGGGCGAACCTTTTGATGAAAAAAAACAAAGAGAAATATTAACTGATATTAGTAGCAACCCGCTACTACAAGGTGTAACATTATGCGGTGGTGATCCTTTTTTTTCGGCTGTAGATGTCGTTCCTTTTGTAAAAACCTTAAAATCCAAGCTATCTCATCTCGATGTATGGAGCTATACTGGCTTTACTTTCGAACAATTAATCGCCGATCCAGCCGATAGTAAGTATCAGCTATTACAGTTATGTGACGTTATCATTGACGGTAAATTTGTTGAAGCAAAACGTGATTTAACATTAGTATATCGAGGTTCTTCGAACCAGCGAATTATCGATGTAGAGCAAAGTTTACAAAGCGGTCAGCCCGAACCTTTCTTTTAGGTGGTGGCTGGCTTTTTTACGGTCAACATTTGGACTAATCGCCAATATTTTTTGCATGCAGCTTAAATGATTACAAAACATTGCGTTACAATTAATCTGCCCATTACATTCAGAGGTTATGATATAGAGGTATTACAAACAAAAGAAAGGAGTTTTACTATGGGTATTCACACTTATTTTCAGTCACTAACAGACTTAGAACGAATTATACGGTGTCCCGGCAAGTTCAAATTTCAAGAGCACAGCGTTTCCGCACATTCTTGGAAAGTAGTTCAATATGCTAAAACTTTAGCTGACATTGAAGAAAGCAATGGAGCTACGATTGATTGGAAAAAACTTTACGAAATTACAAGCAGTCATGATTATGGTGAAATTTTTATCGGAGATATTAAAACACCGGTCAAACATTACTCCCTTGAATTACGAGCTATGCTGCAACAAGTCGAAGAAGGAATGGTCGCTCATTTCATTGACGAACATATTCCAGAGCAGTTCAAAACCATTTTTCGTAGACAATTACGAGAAGGTAAAGACAATTCCGTCGAAGGAAAAATATTAGAAGTTGCTGACAAGTTAGATCAAATTTATGAAGCTTTTACAGAATTACAACGAGGAAATACCGAAAAAGAATTTATTGTAATGTACCGAGATGCACTAGTTAAAATCAAAGGGATTACATTACACTGTGTAGACTACTTTTTAGCAGAAATATTACCCGACATGGTCAAAGAAGGCTCCAAATCTCCGATTAATATCGCTCAGATTACAGAAGAAGCACTCTCTATCCCTTCTAAAGCTAAACCTTCTACGCCATCCAACGAGTAATAAGAACGATTCAACTTTTTATCAACCCTCTTGCTCTTTCATTTGTTACTCTCTTCCTTATTGTTTCCCTATTTTTTCATACCAAGCACCTACGTTTCCAACTTTAATTAATGAAAAACAAAAAGAGATGGTAAACTCTCTACCAACTCTTATTTTAATGTTTGCCATTAAGATACTAACTTCAATCCACTTACACCAATAATAATAATAATGACACTTATAATTCTTCCTAAACTCTTTGACTCATTAAAAAAGATCATATTTACAATTACAGCTGCTGCCGTCCCAATCCCTATCCATACCGCATAAGCAATACTCACTTGTAAGTAATTAAAGGATGCATAAAGCAAGACAAATGCCATGCCAAAACCGCTCGCAAAAATTAGCGCATTCGGAATACTTTTCTTTTCATTAAACTTATTTAATCCAATAACCCCGATCAACTCCATAATAGCTGCAACAATAACGAGCAACCAACCCATGATGTATTCCTCCTTTGCTTTTATTTGATAACTGATTGTGCTTTGGCAACATTAGCTTTTTTCTTGGCTGCTTCTTCTCGGTTATCTGCGAGTTGCAATGAAATGACACCTATAACAATAACGATAATAAAAAATATTTTAGACCCGCTAATTGGAGCATCAAATAAAAATATATCCATTAAAGCTGTCCCGACCGTACCTGCCGCTGCAAAAATAGCGTAGACCGTCCCAGTAGGCAAGTTTTCACAAGCTTTCGCTAGAAAATAGAAGTCAATTACAATTAACGCAATAATAATTGCCCAGTGCCATCCCGTGGATGCAACGTTAAATCCATATATCCATAACAGCTCACATAGCGACGTTAATACGACATAAATCCATGATTTATTCATCGCTCTACCTCCTTGACTGAACGTCATTCATAATTACGACTGACTGTCATTCATTATAAAGTAGTGCGCTATTTCTGTCAACTGTTGGACGTATGTCTGTTATTATAGTATCGTTTATTCCAAATTTTCTTTCATAAATATAATATCTTGATCAGCCAAACGAACAATAACTTTATAGTCAGGATTAGCAAAATGGTGTAACGAAACGCCAAATAAAAATCCACTATTTCCACTTTCTAGAAGTGGAGACGGAACTAACTGTTTTGGTTTTATAATATGTCCTATAATCGGTTTAGAACCAAATTCGTTTTCCTCTCCATACAACGTTTCCGTCAACGGTAATAACGACATTCCATTAGTGATGTCCATATCAATTTGCCATAGCTCTCCTATTACTTTTGCTTCATAAATAAAATTTTTCGACTTAGTCAGTGTTCCTATTGCAAAAAAATAAGCACATACTAACAGTACAGCCGTTATAATAATGATGCTATAAGTGGTTCTTCTTGTCATTCTTCGTTTGAATTTTTTCCATAAACCTAAAGATTGCTTATTTTGACTAACTTCAAGTACCGTTTGTGGAGCAGCAATGAGTTGTGCATGTAACTGCTGGCAATTAGAGCATTGTTGTAGATGATCTTGCAATTCCTCTTCGGTTTCTTTTCGCAGTAAGCCATCTATGTAGTTTTGTAATAAGTCCTCTGCTAAATAACATTTCATAACAATAAAACCTCCTGTAATTTTTGTTTCGCACGAAAGAAGGTAACTCTTGCCCAGTTCTCACTTTCCCCCATTACTTCACCGATTTCTGCAAAAGAAAATTCACCCGTCATTCGCATATGGACAACTTCTCGCATTGCTGTATTTAGTTGCCTAATTGCACGATATAGTTCTATCTTGTCAAAACGGAACAGTGCTTGTTCTTCTGGCGATTTACAAGTTGCATGTAAATGCTCGGTCAACGGATTGCCATCATATTTTTTCTTTTTATCTAACTCTTGGTACCATATATGTTTAGCGATTTGACATAACCATACTGAAAATTTGCATGTGCCATTATAATTTTTTAAGGAATACATTGCACGATAAAACGTTTCTGCCGTTAATTCTTCTGCTATCTGTTCATTACGAGTAAGGCTTAGTAAATATTTATAAACACCGCTTGCATGCTCCCGATATAGGCTATCAAAATCTTCCGTCATACTCTCCCCTCCTTCCATCTGCAACTTATATATCCGAAAAAAGACGGTTTCGTTACAAAGAAAACCTCGTCTTTTTTCAGTCACCAACATGCGGTGAAAAAAGACGAGGTATAATAAGACTGTAGCTGTCACTTTTACCTATGTAATTCGTATTTATTCGCTTTGCTTACTTGTTGAATAAACTGCTTCTCTGTGTCAGATAAGATCACGGTAGACGCTTTTATATTTTGTAATAATTGTAGAGCAGAACTAGCACCAGGTATTACTGTCGCTACAGTTTCATCACTGAGAGAGTAACGAATCGCCAACTGAGTTAACGTTCTTCCGCCTTCTTCGTCAATTAGCGAAGTCAATTGCTGACGCAATTGGTTTAATTCCTCTATTTCATAACCGTTAACTGCTTTGTCTGGTTGTCTACCTGTTGCGAGTACGCCACTAGCAAGTGGTCCACGAGCAATAACACTAATTTGTTTTTCCTTTAATAAAGGAAGTACTTCTTCCTCCGCCCGTCTATCGACCACACTATAAGCGTTCATCACTGATACGATATTAGAATGATCCGCATAGTGACGTATCACATTGGGTCTTATAGAAGATATACCATATTCGCGAATCCAGCCTTCTTGTTTTAGTTGTTCAAATGCCGCAATCGTTTCATCCATCGGATCATCGATAGTACCACCATGCAGTTGATACAAATCAATGTAATCTGTACCCAGTCGCCGCATACTTTTCTTGACCGCAGACAAAATATATTCTTTTGACGGGTCCCAGCTCCAGCCAGCTTGTCCATCTATACGTCGATTACCTACTTTGGTCGCTATAACTACTTCATGTCGATGTCCTTTTAATGCTTTACCAACTATTTCTTCATTTTGCCCTTCATCATACAAATCAGCTGTATCAAAAAAAGTAACTCCTTGATCAAAAGCGGTCTGTATAATAGACGTAGCTACCACTTCTTCTGTACCAAGCGACATACAACCTAACCCTATTTCACTAACCATTAGTTCCGATTGACCTAAACGGTTCATTTTCATTATAAACACCCCAATCTATTGTTCCATTAATAGTATACTGTAAATTTCAATAGACCCCACTATTTTTTCCAATACTACATACAAATAACTTAAACCGAGCATATATAACTTGGAAGGCTCATCAAACCAACGCAGGTACTACTTGTTCTTCTGTCAAGAAAACGGACAAGAGTTATACTATCTGATTGCGATAAAATTGCTCCTCAAAACGGGAAGGTGACTTTTAATCCAAACTACTTTTGGAGCGTTTACGATTGTAAAAAAATTCGATGTATCTGTAAAGTTTTTCATGCGCTTCTTGCTTTGTTTGGAATCTTGACGAACAGTAAATAAGCTCCTGTTTTAAAATGCTGTGGAAGGCTTCGATACAAGCATTATCGTAACTGTTGCCTTTACGACTCATACTTGCTGTGATGTTGAATTGCTCTAATTTGTTGCGGTACTCTTTGGAGGCATACTGTGAACCACGATCTGAGTGGTGAATGATTCCTTTACTGGGTCTTTTAGTTTCATAAGCTTGATTCAAGGCATCGAGTACTAGACCCGTTGTCATTCGATCTCCCAGCTTCCAGCCCACGACTTGTTTGGTGTATAAATCTAAAATGCTTGCCATGTACAAATTCCCTTGGCAACAAGGAATATAGGGTAGATCTGCTACCCATTTTTAGTTTGGAGCGATTGTCTCAAAGTTTTAGGTGAACAGGTTAGGCGCTTAAGGTAAATCATGTGTGGAGTCGATTATCACGACTTTGAATTTGGGGATCATACAAGAGCGCAGTCCATGCTTTCGCATTAAATGCGAGGGTCCTTCTGAATCGATAAAGTGCCGCTTAATGCGTGCTATAAGCTCTTCTCTACGTAACTGCTGCTCACTTGGTACATGAATGATTCAACCAATTGTAAAATCCGCTCCTGGACACCTCTAGCACCTGGCTCATCTTCTCCACTCGAACTCGGAGTGATACTCTTCGATAAATTGGAAAGTTAAATCCTTTCCTTACTGAAGATGTGCATAGCTTTTTTTAAGATGGCGATCTCCTCTTTTAAATCTTCAATTGCACTTCTGGTCATGGATAACTTGGGATGATTGCGGACAGTCTCGCCATAGTTAATGGGCTCATTTTCAAACTCTCGATATTTTGCTACCCAATGTCGCAAGGTTTCAGGATTTACATTCAGTTCATCTGCAATTCGTGGAATTGATTTTGATTGTCCCTGCACATATTTCACAGCTTCTTTTTTAAACGTTTCGTTGTCGCTTTATCTTTTGACATCCATAGTCCTGACCACCTTTTAGTTAAGTTAACTTCATTATCCGTATGTCGATAAAAAGTGTTCACTTTTTATTCTAGGTGCACAAATATAATTCTTGGTCTATGCCTGTAGTTGATTTTACTGATTTTTCTGGCGCAACTTGCAGTAATATCAAATGGGCATTGGAAGGATATAGTTTGTTTATTGGTACAGCCTATTCCTCATCTGCTGATTATTATGCAGATATTCAAGCAAATTCATATGCCAATAATACGGAGAACGTCAGTCGCTTCGGTCCCAAATCACCAAATAAAAGAACGGCAATTGGGTCTCGTTTTCAAAGCACATACGGTAACCAGACCGTTTTGGCTGTATTTACAACCGCAAGCGCATGGGAAGTTCGCAACAATATGAAAAATATGATTGGTTGCTCTATGGGGGTAATGCTTGATGGTGGGGGTTCTAGTCAAATAGCGTGGAAAACTTCATCGGGAACTAAAAGCTACTGGGATGCAGGTGGAGAAAACAGAGCAATTCAAACAATGGTGACTGTTAATGCTGACACTTGGGCATAATTTGATATAATAACCCCATTATAGGGACTTGGCGTCAGCCAACTCACGTAAGGGGGCTTCAGCATTTACATCTATGGACGACGTCTTTTACTGTAACAGATGAATACTTTCTGCATAATTGACAACCACCATTTGATCAGCAGCTCGAATATTTAGTAGTTCAATAGATGCTTTGGGTTCAGCGACAAGTAAAATATAGGTTTTATCTTCATTCATGTTTGCATTGCCAGAAACGAAAACTTCTTAAGCTCCTTGCGTGCTATTTAGGTAGGTTTGCGCCCATTCCTCTACTTTTGGAGCTACCATATCTAAAGTAATGACGTTATAAGCTATATTTTGGCTCTCCATCCCGATGTTGGATTCCCTTACTATTCCATAATTTGTAGCTGTCCAAATTCCATCTTAATTATGTCTTTTGACAAAATCAATATGGTAGATCGTTCCTGTTGTACTCCCTACAACTACGGTTTTTGGATTATAAGTTCCAGGCAATGAATATAAACGTGACATCAATCAATAGCTTTGTATTTGCAAAGTCCCGAACAATTTTTCCACCAATCTTCTTTTCTCATGTTATTAAGCTGTTCATCCGAGTAATCGGTACTCGTAAAGTTCGTCATTCGACGGGCTAGTTCAGCTAATTCGTCGTAATTCACAAAGTCAGTTGGTTGAACTTGCTTGTCCGGACTTTCATTTTTTATTGTGGATGATGATGCAGAATTTTTGATAACAGCAGGGGATTGAGTAGTACAGCCTGTGGTTAAGCTAATCACCAACAAGATGATAAAAAATAATCTAAATAATATCAATAGTTGCTCGGCCGAATTGGCGATTGCCTTTTTCATTGATCGTTGTTTCAACTTGTTGTAAAAATATGACTTGTTTCCTTTCAGAGATAACACTAATAAAAGTGTTAATTGCTAAAATCACCACTAGCAAAACAGATATATTCCTTAATACTTTGTTGATAGATAGTAACATATGATTTTCATGGAATATATGTATTTTCTCTAACAAAAGTGTATATTTTTTTAATTATTTCCATAATAGTTCCAATAAATAGTATATTATGTTATAGTATGTATATGAGTATATTTTAGCAATTTTAATATACTCATATACATACTATAAAGGAGATGTTAGTTTTGAAACTTGTAAAATCTTTAGGTGTAACACTCGTATGTACTTCATTGTTGTTCGCAGGTATTGCTTCAGCTGAGGATGCTGGACACATTTCTGGTAGTGATGTTGAGGTTAGTAGTCAAAAATCTTATATTATAAACCCTTGGAATAACGAAAAAGTATATTATTTTGATGAAGAGCCTAGTAACTCAAATAAGGCTTCAAGTTTAGTTGAATCTAATAGTGAAATTTTATATGAGGAGGATGCTCGTAAAGTTTTAGAAAGTATTAAAGCTGAGAATGAAGAATCATTAGGTATGAACTATCTATCAATAGTAGAAAACGAATTTAATAATATTAATAACTTAGTACAACCTTTTGCGCTTCAATCAACATTGTGGTATCGTGCAGAATTTACAATTGTAGCTGCGTCGTTTAATACTTTTGCTTGGGATAAAGCGGCTGGATTTTTAAGACATTCACTTACGAATAGTCCTGCAGTTAAGAGTTACGCTGCTGGCACACCTTATTCTAATTCGTTTTCTAATACAACTTCATATACTGAAATATCCATACCAATGGCTTTAGCTATTAACAAAGCGCATTCACAAAATAAAACAGTTGTTTCAGGAACTGGTAGTAATACTGCCTCAGCGAACAATGCAGGGATGGATTGGTATTTAAGCATTAATAAATATAATTATTCTTGGGCGGCAGAGAAAGAATCAAACGGAAAATGGACTGTATATATAAATATTAGTGATAAGTATGACTTTGAAACTGTAAAAAATGTACCTAGTAATTTTCCGCAAAATTTAATAGATACTATTAATAATCACGCAGCAGATGCACAACAAGTAGGAGCAATTACTCCTTACTATATTCAACTTTATATGAAACAAAGTAATTATGTTCCTGGGAGTTATTCTTGATAAAGATAGATTTGAAAATTAGAAAAATAAACAATATTGATTGTAATATATAATCTACCTGTTCAATTGGATAATCTCTCGGAATTTGCCATGGTAGATGGGACAAGGATTACCTCATTCCATCAAATAAACCTTCCTCCTACGGAAGGTTTATTTGATGTTTCACACCATTTGGTAAAACGAGAAAGCACCTATGGCTCCACCTGATATAGTCAAGCGACTACTCTGAACATGGATGATCCGTCAAGCAGTGTTGCCTGATGATCTTTTGTTTCACTTCTGGATGTTTGGTACGTTAGTCATTGACACTCCAACGCCTATAGGCGCAAGCTGGAGAGGCTATACTAAGTTAAACAGAAAAAATAAGGGGTAGTAGAATAAAAGAAATAAATGAAGGAGCGGAACTACTACCATGTCCAAACAAAGAACATTTATTGCCGTATTTAAAAAGCAAATGGTTGATCGATGAAAATGGAAAGCCTAGAGCAGCAATTGTGAAGGAGTATGCTCTTACAGTATCAGCTCTAGATAGGTGGATTAACAAAGGTCGATCCACGGAAGAAAATGAACTTATCGCACTATGTAAAGAAATTCAGCAGCTTAAAATGGAGATCGATTTTTTAAAGTAAGCAGCACTGATAATGGATTGATCGTAGCTATAATCCAGAATAATCGTGATAAGTACTTAGGTTAAGCAATGTGTAACGTCCTACAAATCGCAATAAGTACCTTTTATTATGAAGCAAAAGAGAAAGTGTCCGAAGATGACATTATTACTATGTTTCATGAAAACAGAAGAGTCTATGGCACTCGAAAGATAAAAGTAAAGTTAAATGAGCTTGGTCTGATCGTATCTAGAAGACGAATTAATCGCATCATGAAAGAACAAGGACTTGTATCTGTGTATACGATAGTGCAATACAAACCACAAAAAACAAATAACGAAGATAATGTAACTAATAGCTTAAACAGACAGTTTCAATAAACAGAAGTAAAGCCTGTTGTAGTCAGCGATCTCACGTACGTAAGAGTAGGTAACCGTTGGCATGATATTTGCGCATTAGTTGACTTGTTCAATCTAGAAATCATAGGACATAGCGCAGGTGAACACAAAGACGTAGCCCTTGTTTCCCGAACGTTTTCAAGCGTGGAAGGTGATTTGCGAAATATTGCATGGTTTCATACAGACCTTGGAAGTGAGGTGCGACAAGAAGTCGCTTAATATATTGCCGAAAGGCTACCCCATCCATTCGGGGTAACTCTATCGTGACTAGCATAGATGGTAACGTCTAGGTTAGAAAGCTCACGAGACAATGTGGAAATCCGAGTAGCCTAAGACTGGGACAACTGCTAGAGTAAGAAAGCTATGGAGAACGTAAAGTGAATCACTGTATGAATCGTTACGCGGAGGAAGCGAAATAGGCTGTAACGCTTCGACCAAAATGGTAAGGAGTCTGGCATTGGCGAACTCGCAAACCAATGCGAATGAATGAAGAACTCCCGGTTTAAAGGTGGCTCCTAAGGCTTTCATCATTATGTATGTAGCGGAACTTGGTAAACCCTACATGTCCCCGAATTCACAGGGTATCTAACCGCAAGGGGATGAAATGGCATAGAGGGCAGAAGAACAGGATAAAAAGCGAACGCTACTTTTGTAATGAAAGAAGATAAGAGTTCAAAATTTGCTCTAACCTGAAAGGGTGCTGACTTATCCTATGGTATTTCTTGGCTTGAAAGGACGGTAAACTTATGAATTTTAGTAACTCAACGACGGATAAAACCGAGAGACTAAATAACACCAATGCGCTAGCTGCCCAATGGGAATCCATAGATTGGGAGCAAGTGCAAAAAGATGTGAATAGGCTACAGACCCGAATCGCCAAGGCAACAGCGAAGGGAAACAGGAACAAAGTGAAAAGGCTACAATACCTACTCACACATTCATTCTGTGCAAAATGCTATGCGGTAAAGAAAGTAACCTCGAACAAGGGTAAAAACACCTCGGGTGTAGACCACAAATTATGGTCTACACCAGCTTCGAAAATGAAGGCAGTATTCCTGCTGTCAGATAAAAGCTATAGAACAATGCCCCTCAGAAGAGTTTACATTGCAAAGAAAGGAAAAAACAAGAAACGACCGCTAGGAATCCCCACCATGTATGATAGAGCCATGCAGACATTGTACGCTTTAGCACTCGAACCCGTAGCTGAAACTACAGGAGATCACATTTCCTTTGGTTTTCGCAAAGGAAGAAGCGCTAAAGATGCCTGCGAACAGATATTTTGTGTGCTAGCCAGGAAATGCTCTCCAAAATGGATATTGGAAGGAGACATTAAAGGCTGCTTTGATAACATCAACCACGATTGGTTACAAGCTCATATTCCGATGGACAAAAGAATAATGAAGCGATTTCTAAAGTCAGGATTTGTTTACGAGGGCAAATTATTTCCTACAGACACAGGCTCACCGCAAGGTGGTGCAATCTCAAGTCTTTATGCAAATATGACACTAGATGGCCTTGAAAAACTAATACAAGACAAATACCATCGAAACTCGAAAGGAAAAATAGAAAACCACTATCGAGCAAAAACCAAAGTGAATTTGGTACGATATGCCGATGATTTTATCATTACTGCAAACACAAGAGAATTGGCAGTAGAACTCAAAGAGACAGTCAGTCAATTTCTCACATCACGAGGATTAACTCTATCCGAAGAAAAAACAATGATTACACAAATCGACGATGGTTTTGACTTTCTTGGATGGACATTTCGTAAGTTCAGGGAAAAACTAATGGTCAAACCATCAAAGAGTGCAATAAAGTCAATAATCGGGAAATGCTCTACGATCATCCTTAAAGAAGGAAAAGCCATGAGCCAATCTGAATTAATCCGAAGACTCAATCAAGTGATTAGGGGCTGGTCAAATTACCACAGGCATGTTGTGGCAAGCGAAACCTTTTCGCATATCAATAACACACTATATCTTTTACTGCAACAATGGGCAAAACATCGGCATCCTAACAAAAACAAATGGTGGAGATTAAATAAATATTGGCATGAAAAGAATGACAAGAGATGGTTGTTCATGTCGGAAGAAAACAGTCTCATAAACTTGAGAAGCATAAATATCGTCCGACAACCTAAATTACAGATTTCTAAAAATCCCTTTTTAGACGAAGGATATTTTATTAAAAAAAAGATGAAATTAAAATCACTGGTTGCCGCCAGAAATGGTGAAGAAATGCTTGAGCCGTATGAGCGGGAAACTCTCACGTACGGTTCTTAGACGAGGGAAAGGGAGCAATCCCTTTTCTTTAGTCAATTTCAAAAATAAAGCAATGGATGAGCTTTTAGAAACATTTATAATTGAATGTTCCTTAAGTGCTAAAGGATGCCATTATGCTAACGCAGTTGCAGAAGCAACACTTAAGAGTACGAAAAAAGAGTTTGTTCATCAAATCTCTTTCTATACCCTTCAACAACTACAAATAGAATTATTAGGACTATGCCCATTGGTTTAATAATCACCGTATTCATAAATACTAGGCTATGTAACGCCTGTGCAATATCGATAGAAAGCCCCTAAAATAATTGTTTAATTTAGTCGTTCTTTCCACAGTTAGTAGAATCAGTCGCTTTCTCGTGATCTTTCGAGTAATAAAACTTTTAAACGTAAGGTTGCAAAATGACATCGTCCATACATGATTCTTTTTATAACTTTTATTTTATTCACACTGCCTTCTGCTAATCCGTTGCTATAGCTATAAGTGACAGCATTTTTTATGGCATCTATGTCCCTATTGATTCCATGGATGAAACTGTTTATTTCACTTATTCCTAATTGTTTTGCTTCTTCCATCCACGAATCTAGCTGATTAGCATCTGCTCCTTTTAAAACATCTTTGAATCGCAAGACAAGTTGGTAGATCTTGGCGAACGCTGGAGAGGAGGATAGGATGCGGTGTAATTGAGATTCAGTTAATTTTTTCATATCTTTTAAAGGACTTAAATAAAAGCTTGAGGAGCAAAGATCTTTCGACGAACGCTACATGCATACTAACCGATTCATTCCTTGCTTCTCGTGTTAATTGGCATACATACGTATCGTTGAACTTGAGCCTGTATATCCTCTAGCTTTAATAACTTCTTCTATTTTTTTAAAGGTGTATCCCTCTAGTAGCAGTTGATTAATTTCATCATGATAGGGAGGTGGTAACGTGTTACTTCTAGTTACTCCGTAATTTCCGTTCACGAAGGATCTATTTTCATCTAAGTAATTGGTAACGGTTTTACGATTAATACCAACTTCTTTTGCCGTGGCATTTTCGAAAAACCTTTTTGGTGTAATTCTCTTACTACTTCTATCACTTTCTGTTTTCTGGAGACATTTTGCTGATATGTGGACTGTCGAGAACTTCTATGATATTTTTCATTTCTTTCCTCCTCAGACATAGATAGATATTTTTTCAGCGTACGAATATCCATGTGTAGCAAAAAATCTTGTGGGTCTAATACCGGTTTCAGCTAAACGTATAGCCATGTCTATTTTTTATGTAAAGATAATAATTCCGTAGACTCCTGTGTTACATTCTCTTTTTCTACATGCTGCGCAGGATTGTTTCATACCTGCAATATGTTCAAACCAAATGTTGTTTTGGCTCTACAAGAATCTTCCATACCTGTATGATAGCACAAAAATATTAGTTTGATGAAACAATACACATATCATAGTAGAAGAAAACAAACAAGAAATAGCATACTATAGGGCTTCGAGTCCGCTAAAGCGAACCCTCATCCCTACTTCGCTATCATCCCACACCAAACGAGAGGGCTTTCTCGCTCAGAATATCTGTAAAAAGAAAGGGGGGCGTTTAGAAGTGCCATAAACTCTACTACCGTCTAACTTTTAAATAAGATGATTTGAAAATATCCTGAATACCAAGAGACTATTTTGGCGTCTATTCTAAAGAATTATTTCATTTATTTAGTTTGTTAGGTAATGTGTTCATAGATTTTATAATATTTTTCTCAAAACCATTAATTTCAGATAAGTGTTTTTTTGAGTAAGTACTATCAATTTGATCTATTGTAACTAAGACAGTATCATTTTTCACATAACTTTTATCTATTCCTATCCAATATCCTTTCACATGAGATAATATTTCATTATCTTCCTCAAATAAACTATAGCTATTAGGATATTTTGAAATGACATATATTCCTCCATCAAATAGTACCACATCATCCCTCGCTGGTCCCGTATATGCAGAAATAAATATAAAAACTAGAAAGAGAGTCCATAACACAGCAATGGTTATTAAACTTATTATTATCAATCTAAAAGTATGTTTTTTGAAATTTGGGAATGAATATTTCATTTTTATAGTTCTCCTTTAATTTTTTCAAAATACTTAAGATCTTTGTTATGGAAATCAAATATAGTACCTTTCTTTAGTTCAAGCTAAAAAGAGAGCGGGGAACAAACTTATTCTTTTTTGATTTCTTGTTCAAAATATTTATCTATGTAGTTTTCAATAAAAAGAATTTCAGTAGCTGCATCCTCTTCTAATTGTTTATCACTTACTTCATGCGTCTTTGTATCATGATTGATACTCCAGTCGTTTTTCTCAAATCTTACCATAAATTTATTAAATTTCAGACACGCCCTAATAAAATGTAAAAAAAACCATTAAATTTTACCACCCTTGTACAATTTATAATCATTTCCTTTGCATTTAAATACATAGTTAATTATAGCAAACAATTAACATTCAAGTAAGGTGTAATTGTAAATAAAACTTCCTATTTGCAAATATAGAAAATAGCGGTAATATTTAATCATATTCCAATAATCCTATTAATTATTTTTATATAAAAAAACCACTAGTGTCGCATCAAAATTATTATAGAAGGGCGTGGATTATTTGATGGGATTTTTTTAAGGTCTCCTCATTATTGCTGCAATTTTATATGTAAACTTAGTAGCTACTATGAAAAAATAAATAGGGGAGAGGATACAACCAATAATACAGGTTGGGGTGTACTTCTAACGTCATTACTTATTTTTGATATTTTAGTTGTTCTAGATACTGCTGGATGAGGATGAAATAAATACCTAAAAAAACATCGACATACACCTCTCAGTCGAGTCAATATGGCGTAACTGCTATGTACCTTGATTGAAGCCGGCTGAGTTAGGATTCTAAATTTTGTGAATTAGTAGCAATATAATTGCAATGGTAAATCATGCTTAACATGCATCTACAACGGTATCCGATACTGCGAATTCATCTCGACAATATGCTCCCCTTGTTGATATACCCAACAAAAATGAAATTCATTTCCTTCATAGTTCGTTCTTTTACGAATATCGGGAATGATGATAGCATCCATATTATCTTTAATCGTTTGTTCAATATTTTTTAAACGCTCTAATGTATGCGCCGTTTCTGTTGCTGCCTCTGCTTCTGGTAAGGATAGCTGATAATATCGATAAGCTAATTGCTGCGCAGTAGCTTCTTCTTCCACATAGCCAACTGTTCCCTTTAATACTTCCTTTACTGTATTTACCCAATCATCTACCAAATTCATTGTAACTTGTATCATTGTAAATCCTCCCGTTTTTCCTGTTCTTGCTTATAGCAAAACCACTGAAATGTTCCGAATACTGTAACTAAATATATCATACTATATCTGTCCTTTTCTGCGGCAGCTATCTATGCAGTTCTCGGAGTTCCGTTTGAAATTGTTCCTTACATAGTTGATATAAGTTCGCTTTGCTAGCCGATTTTTTCTCCGCTCGAATCCAACCAATTTGCATCGGTCCTTGAATTTAAAGAAACAAGAGAAGTGCTACTTCTTTTCCAATCCCTTGCCCACGGTATTTTCATAGTAAGAAAAACTATGCAATTGAGAATTTATACTTGTAGTCGAAAAGACCATATTCGTTCCTATCGTTTTCATTATCATCTTCAAATTGACTCGTATCGTACTGATATAATTAATGATCATTCACTTTGAATACCTTTCCATTAATAAAACTATTCTTTTATTGCTATCTATTTTGACTACTCACACTATTAACAATTTTGCTTCGTTCTACGATAGTATTAGTATACAATCAAAATAGTCATTAAATGAATTAGGAGAGGTGTTCATGTTTTCGTTATCAAAAATAGAAAAATTAGATCTGTACATTGCCAAATTGCCTCTACCTCTAACTATAGAAGCAATTTTTATAGCTGTGGAACAAACGTATCACATCTCTCTACATAAACTTCCTGGTTTAGTGCCATCATCAAAGAAACAATTTGCCACCTATCTCGCTTCCATTGATCATAATCATTTAACTAGTAGCCAACTTTCCGAACAGATTAATCAGTTATATGGTGTAAACTTACAAGCATTATCGAATTTAGAACATGCTGCTATCTCGATTTATTCCAAAGGGCAGTGGATACTGCGTCATCCTACTAATTACATAGAACTCTATACCGATATTAACGATATTGAAGTAGTTATCATGCCGTCCAGCTACTATATAGAACAAACAGGCAGCAATCAATTGCCACCTGCTTTGATCAAAGGATTACTTTCACTCGGCTACCGCTTATATGAAGCAGATGAAGTCATTTCTTTTTATAACGATGCTATTACACAAATAAACACGCAATATTGCTATTATGTTGATCCGACATTAAAACCTGTACCAGATGCCTTTAAAGGAAAAACGATGCAGCATATAAATCATGTGATTCATCCATTAATGAGAAGTTAAACTATTTTCCAAAAGAAGATAGAAACTTCACCCGATCACCCATTGGCGGTACATTATGATCAACAAGTGCAATTTCTAATACTGCTGGACCGCCTTCGGATAACAACTGATTGATTATATCTGGCTTCCATTCAGCGAAACTACTTATCCGCTTGCTTGGAATGCCCATTGCTTCTGCCATTTTGGCAATATTCGTTTCTTCTTGTTCAAAGACTGTATGTGTTCTTTTAAATTGCAAAGCATGTCCATGATAAACCATACCCAGTCTCGCGTTATTCATGACAACAAATAAAATATTTAAGTTATATTCTTTGGCAGTTAACACTTCCATACCGTGCATGAAAAAACAGCCATCGCCGGTTATACATACTACCGGACGATCTGGCTCCGCTAATTTCGATCCGATTGCTGCACCAATCCCGCTTCCCATCGCACCGAAGTGAACGTTAATATCAAAGGAGTCCTTACTTAACGTACGCATATGATGAATAACATAAGACATAAATTCACCGATATCTATTGTAAATCTTGTATGATGAGGTAACTGCTGCTGCAATCGATGTAATACTTGTTTCGTAAAAAACGGTTCTTCTTCATGATCACTCTCTAAACTAATAGCTACTTCTCGTACTACACTACCAGATGTGCTGCTTAGTTGCTGATGCTCAGATATAGATAATCGATTTTCTAGCCGCTCTATTATTTGACGTAAACTTAACGTAATATCGCCGGTTACTGCTATATCAACCACATATTTTTTATTGAACACCGTTTCATCTCGATCAAGTTGGATAACAAAACGATGCTGTGTCAGTGTCGCATTGTAATTACTTGTAGCCGTTTCTCCTAAACTAGATCCAACAATGAGCATCGTTTCTGTCCCACGCGCTTGCGCTATAAAATCAGACGCTTGCTTGTGACCGGCAAATCCAAATATTCCTACTAGCAGTGGATGAGTATCTGGTATGTACCCTTTCGCTTGCGGCGTTACAACTATCGGCCACTGCAATAATTCAGCTAATGTGATTAACTCCGTAACCGCACCGCGAATACCTTGCCCGACAAATAAGAAACCATTTCGATCGGCTAGTAACCTATCTACCACTTGATCAATATAAAGCGTATTCGGTAATATGGGATTTTTAAACCATGTTTGTGTCATTAACGATTGTTCTTCTTCTGGTGTCATAGAAATAGCTGTATGCTGTACATCAATCGGCAATGCAATGTGTACCGGACCTGGTACGCCAGAGATAGCTAACTGACAAGCTTTTTGTAGCTCCGATAATACGGACGATGCCTCTTTAACAATGACACTATATTTCGTCACTGGCAAAAATATTGAAGCAACATCCAGCTCTTGTGATGCATTAAGTCCCATCGTACTCACTGGTACTGCACCCGTTATAAATAATATGGGCAATTGTTCTCGCATCGCACTCGCTGCGCCTGTCACTAGATTAGTTGCCCCCGGACCACTACACCCTATACATACACTAAGCCCACCAGCATATTTTGCATAGCTTGCCGCCATGTAAGCTGCTGCTCCTTCATGTTTTGTTACAACAGGAGTAATATCTTTTATTTCATATAACTCATCAAAAATAGCATTGACAGATCCTGCAGGTATGCCGAAGATATGGGTTGTTCCATTCGCTTTCAAATATTCCAATATTGCTCGTGCTGTTTTCACTTTATTCCTCCTACTTCTTCATCGTTGTATACTGAAATAGATTTCCGTTATTTCGGCTCCAGCTTTAGGCTTGCTAAAGTAATAGCCTTGCATTAAATAGCAATTACGCTCAAGTAAAAATTGAACCTGTTCTTTTGTTTCCACACCTTCTGCTATTACGCTCAAATTTAAATTATGTGCCAGTGTAATAATAATATTGGCAATGACAGCATGGCTATTATCTATCATAATATCGTGCAAAAAAGACTTATCAATTTTTAATGTATCGATAGGTAATCGATTCAAATAACCTAGAGAAGAATATCCTGTACCGAAATCATCAACAGCAATCTTAATACCAAATGCTCGCAATTTTTTCATCGTTTGCAATGTCGTCTTTGTATTTTTTATAATTAAATTTTCTGTTAATTCCAAATGTAAACATTCTGGCGAAATGGTTGCCTCTTCAATAGCTTGCGTAACTGTTTCATACAAGTTATTTTGTTCAAACTGACGAGCAGACAAATTGACAGCCATCGTCATCGAATGATTTCCACTTAATTGCTGCCAACGTTTTAATTGCTGACATGCCTCTTGCAATACCCAATTACCAATCGGCACGATTAACGCGGTTTCCTCCGCTATCGTGATAAATTGATCAGGATTGACTAACCCTTTTTCTGGATGCTGCCAACGCAAAAGTGCTTCAAAGCCGATAACTTTATTAGTAGTAACATCTACTTGAGGTTGATAAAATAATAACAGCTGGTTACGATCCAACGCCTTATATAGTGCATTTTCGAGTTGTACCGTTTCTAACGTTCTCGTATTCATATCTTCACTGAAGAAGTGATAACTATTTCCAGAAATCTCCTTAGATTTGTACATAGCCGTATCTGCATTTTTAATTAATACTTCACTGCTTTCCCCATTGTCAGGATAGAGACTGATCCCAATACTTGCTTTAATATAAATTTCACTGTCCATCAAATAAAATGGTTCCACAAAAGAGTCAATAACGAGATGAACTACTTTTAATACATCCAGCTCATGTTTAATATTCGGCAAACAAATGGTAAACTCATCTCCACCTTGCCGTGATACTGTCGCCCCTTTCGGTGTACAGTTAACTAATCTATTCGCAACCTCACACAATAACTTATCCCCATAACTATGACCTAGTGAGTCATTAATTAATTTAAAGCGATCCAAGTCCAAATAAAGCATGGCGAGCTTTTCGTTATTTATTTGTGCTTGTAGAAGCCCTTGATCCAGTCGATCTTTGAGCAGTACACGATTAGGTAAATTAGTAAGACTATCATAATAAGCGTGATACCTTATTTTTTCTTCCAGTTGTTTTCTTTGCGTAATATCTTTAAAAGTGACTACTTCCCCTACTACCTTTCCTTCTTCATAAATAAGCGAAATAACAAACTCCACCGGTATACTTGTCCCGTCTTGTCGAATAAAGGCAGTTTCCCCTGTATAATAATCTCGATTACTACTCATCGTAGTATTGTCTATTAGAAATCGGTCTGCATCGTCCTGAACAAGGATATGAGCTGCGGAACGATTGATTAAGTCACATTTGCTCATATACCCTAACATCATCGCACCAGCCGGATTACAAAACGTAATATTACGATCTAAATCCAAGCCAAATATTCCTTCTCCTGCTGAATTTAGAATCAATTCCTTTTCTCTACTTAATTGCTGAAGCTCCATTACTACTCGTTCTAGTTCTTTATTTTTTACTGTTATTTCCAGTGTTCTTTCTTGAATAATGCTTTCTTGTTGCTCCATAAACAACAGATTGGACAATGTAGAAGCTGTTGCATCTACAATCGACTGTGCCAGCTGCATCACGGAGGCACTTATTTTCAATTCCTCATTTTCCAACTCAACAACTGCAATAACACCTAATATCTCACCCATAGAAACAAGGGGAAACAAACACATTCCCCGAATACCAAACTTACGACACAATGATAAATTAGGACGATGATCATCAAAAACATTGGGAATATAGACTGCCTTTTTCGTGCGAATTACTTCTTGAAAGACAGCATCTTTTCTTTCGTCATTCTGTGCTTCCAGATGGGTAGTTAACCAATCTTCTTCTAACCAATCACTAGCTTTACTCAACTTTGACGGTCGCATTCTTTTGTCAGAAAGCGGATCGAGCAAATGAATACCAATATTAACGTTGTGTAATATTTTTTCTAAATAATAAAAGCATTTATCTATACTATCTTCCATCGTTTGGCACAAAGATAAATTTCTTGTCACATCAAGTAATAACTGCTTCTCTGCAAGCAAATTTTCCTTGTAAGTTAAATTATTAACATTGTGTATAGCAACCGCTGCCATATTTACATAGGATTGTACAATTTGAATTTCAGATTTTGTTAAATTCATTAACGTTCCATAGTTAAATAAAAAGACTAATCCATACAATTCATCCCCTGTAGATATTGGCAAAGCTAATAATGACTTAATATAAAAACCTTCCACCGCTTGTCGATCCGGACGGCTATCTATCGCTGTATCTGGAATATAAATTACTTTTCTTGTTTCTACCACTTCTTTTGCCAGTAAGTCCACATTCGTATCTAAAATATGCGTATCTAACGTTCGCCCATTTATCATTTCGGGTTTGCCGACGTATCCACGAAATGTTCCATCCTCCTGTGGTAAATAAATACCGACAGAATCGCATTGTACTATTTCTTCTGATATTGCAGCTGTGACATCCTTAAGCATCTCTCGTAGTTCAATGTTCATATTAATTCGTTTTGTTAACTCTACTAAGCGAGAATACCTCATCTGTTCCTTCTGCATTACCGCTCCTCCGTTTCAATCGTTTATCTTATGATAGTAAGAGGGATTATTCTCATGCAATCAACATACCATTTTATTCTCCAAAAACATCTATTTTCCTTCGACATTTGTTCTTTTTTTATACAAAAATCGACAAATTCTATAATATCATACGTTAGACATATTCATTGTTAGTAAAGAAGATGCACTTCCAATTATTATACAAGGCACTTTTTACTATTGGCACTTTGCTATTCGAAGTACTTTGTTATAGTTTAAAGCTATGATTAACGGAAGAAGTTTGGAATACCAAATAAATATATAACAGCACTCCCTCTTTATTTCTATCAAAGAGAGAGTGCTGTTTTTAACGCTGGATGATGGCATTAAGGTAGGATAGGTCAATTAGACCGTCTATATTCGAATCTTTTATATATTTTGCACTTTTGCTCGTTTGCGCCATTGCTGCTATAACCTGTTCATTAAGCTCCGCAGTTACTGCCATTTTTTGAAATGCAGCCGCTAGTTGCGCTTCAGGTACTACTTTCCCCGATAATTTTTGCAAATGATCACTTACGAGCTGTAACGCTTCCTGTTCATAGTCTTTTATAAATTGTAATGCCTGCATATGCGCTTGCAAGTATTTCGTAATATTATCTCCCTCGTCTATCCATTTATCTGTCGCTACGACGACGGTATTCGTCATTTCTTCTCCCCAAGCAAATTGATTCCAATCTACTAGTACTTGACCATTTACTTCCGATTGCAAATAGTCTCCCCACGGTTGTTGCACAATCGCTGCATCTATTGATTTCTGTCGAAATAATGTCACCATATCCGCAGAACTAGCTTTGACCAACGTTACATTTCCACCACTCGTAGTAGGAGATAACGGTACTTGTTCTAATACTTGCCGAAGCATGATATCCTGTGTTCCACCAATAACCGGAATAGCTACCTTTTTGCCAGCCAATTGTGCTGGCGTTATAATTTCACTTGCTTCCCGAACCATTAACAGCGTACCGCCATTTGCAGCACCTGCAACCATTCGAAACACAGGATTTTTTTCAAAAAAAACAATAGCAGGTCCCGGTCCGACTGTACCAATATCAATGGCATCTGTCATTAATGCTTCCATAAACAAGCTACCGTTGTTCAGCACCTTGGTTTGAATGGTGTAGGCATCACCAAATGCTTCAGCAAAAAATCCTTTTTCCAGTGCTATGATCGTTGCAATATGCGTTAAATTAGGAAAATAACCAATTCGAATCGTTTTTGAAGAATCAGTGTTAGCTGAACAACCAACTAATAGTAGCAGCACACTGCATACAGCTATAGTAATCTTTCTCATCATTGCTCCCCTTTGTTATGACACTAAACAGTAAGTCCCCATGTACGTTGCATACGGTTTTCTAATCGCAAAAAGACGATGTGATCCATCACTGTACCTACTAAACCGATAATAAGCATCACGGAAATGACGACGTCCATTTGACCAAGTGAACGACCACTATCTAATAATTGACCTAATCCACCTGCTGATCCCAATAATTCTCCTGCCATTAATGCTCGCCAAGCAAAAGCCCAAGCAATTCGTAATCCCGATAATAATTGTGGAATAGATGCTGGTATAATGACCGTTCGTATAAAATGTAGCCCACTTGATCCGAATGTTCGAGCTACTCTACGGTACAATAACGGCACTGTTTTGAATCCACTAGTTGCATTTACTGTCATCGTCCATGTAGCTCCTATCGTAACGATAAACAAAATTGCTTTTTCATTTAGCCCAAACCACATAATAGCGAGCGGAAACCAAACGATACTAGGAATCGACTGTAGTGCGGTAATTAAAAAGCCCAACGTATCCTCCACCACTTTATATCTCCATATCCAATACCCAAGCAATACACCAATAACGATAGCAATTAAAAACCCCGTAACCAGTCTACCCAAACTTTGAGCAACAGCGATAATTAGTTGACCATTCATGATGCCATCCCATAACGTATTCATCACTTGCAGAAAACTAGGGAACATAAAATCCGGTAGTGTAGACAATCTAGATGTAACTTCCCATATCGTGATCAGCATCAAGATGAAGAAGCTCCGTCTCAAAGCGGTAATCATCACCCAACTCCTCCTTCAGTACTTTTTCAATTTCTGTTTGTAAAATCGTTAAAATTCTTTGCTCCGTTTGCAAAGTGAGTTGATCTGGTAATATACCATTTGTTAAACGAGGAATAGCAATTTCTGCTTTAATAATGCCCGGTCTCGTACCAAACACATACACTTTCTCTGATAAGAGTACCGCTTCACGAATGTTGTGAGTGACGAACAATATCGTTACACCTGTTTTGCGCCATATATCAACTAATTCTTTGTGTAGCACCATTCTCGTTTGTTCATCTAATGCGGAAAATGGTTCATCCATTAACAACACTTCCGGCTCCATTACCAAAGCTCTAGCAATCGACACTCGTTGCTTCATCCCACCAGACAATTGATGAGGATAAGCATCTCTATATTTGCTCAAATGAACCATTTTTAAATATTCCATCGCTTTTTTTTCTGCTGCTTGTTTCGCTATCTTTTTAATTTTTAAACCGTAAGTAACATTTTCAAGTATCGTCATCCACGGAAATAAACCAGCTTCTTGAAATACAACAACACGATCGACCCCAGGTCGCACAATCTGCTTGCCATTCATCGTTAATTGCCCTTGATCTACTTCTTCCAAACCAGCAATCATATACAATAGCGTAGATTTACCACAACCTGATGGTCCAACAATAGATACAAAACTACCTTTTTCAATTGCCAAATCAATCGGACCAAGCACCCTCGTCGCTTCTTGCTGGTCATTAACAAAAAACTTTTCGACTCCAGATACTTTTAAATACAAAATAATCACCACTTTTCATATTTATTTAGTCAGAATTAAAGCGAAATAGAGTTTTCACCCATATTGCTACTACAAAAACATCAACTACAGCAGATAAACTGTTAAATTCAAGAATTAATTTACATAATATATAAATATATAGTCGTTTAATCGTTATTCTATAATATAATTAAAAAAATTACAATAAGTTAATTCCAACTATTCAAATGGGTATTGACCATTTTAAATTTGCTGTTACAATATTATTAATTCCATTTTTTATAAAAAGGAGTGAAAAGATGATTACTTACCATCATTGGGACGAAAAACTAATTCCGTCCTTTCCCTCGCATTCTGCAACGAAAGGAGCACTTGAAGTTATTCAATGGGCGTATGACTCCTACGGCGAACAGTTAATTTACAGTTGTAGTTTTGGGATGGAAGGCATCGTTCTACTCGATTTAATCGCCAAAGTAAATCCATCAGCAACAGTCGTATTTCTCGATACGAACTACCACTTTTCACAAACGTACGATGTCATTAACAAAGTAAAGCTGCGCTATCCTCAATTGAATATTCATTTGCAGCAGCCAGCGCTAACTATTGCAGAACAAACAGAACAGTATGGCGAAAACCTCTATGCATCCAATCCGAATAAATGTTGTGAACTGCGAAAAATAAAACCTTTAGAACAAGTCATTGCCCCTTATACAGCTTGGCTCTCCGGTTTAAGGCATGAACAATCCGAGACGAGAAAGCAAACACAATATGTTAACCAAGATATACGATTTGAAAAGGTGAAAATCTGTCCGCTCATTTATTGGACGTGGCAAGAAGTAACCGATTTTGTTACGATCCATCAACTGGATTACAACGTCTTACACGATCAAGGCTATCCTAGTATCGGATGTGAACCTTGTACACGTGCCGTTACTAGTGCGGATGATTTTCGGTCTGGTCGCTGGGATGGCACACTAAAAACAGAATGCGGTTTGCATACCGCTACATCTTTTAATAAAAATACCTAGTATTCGCATATGCACACTATTATATTTATAAACCGAAAGGAATGAGTTTATGTCAACTATTCAACCGCACGGCGGCACACTTATTAATCGCTATAACCCTAATCTCGACCTAACTCCTTATACGAAAACCATTGCATTGGATGCTACCTCTCTGAGCGATCTGGAATTAATTGCAACGGGAGCATTTAGCCCTTTAGACGGGTTTCTCACCGAAGCGGATTACGATCACGTTGTGCAACATATGCGATTAGCAAATGGCATAGTATGGAGTTTACCAATTACACTGCCTGTTACTGACAGCAGTCATTACAATGTAGGCGATCAAGTTCGCTTAACTTATCAGGAAGAAACTTACGGTGTAATAACGATAGCTGATATTTTTCAGCCGGATCAAACGTTAGAAGCAGCACAAGTATACAAAACGACAGATTTAGATCATCCCGGAGTAGCTAAACTCCTAGCACGAGGCGGCACCTACATTGGAGGACCTATTGAACTAGTCAAGCGAATGACGCATGAACAATTTAGTGAGTTTTATTTTGACCCCCGTGAAACAAGAGAAATCTTTGCCGGTAATGGCTGGAAAACAATTGTAGGCTTCCAAACACGAAATCCAGTACATCGAGCACATGAATATATACAAAAAGTAGCGCTAGAGACAGTCGATGCTTTGCTGTTAAATCCTTTAGTTGGCGAAACGAAGGCGGATGATATTCCCGCTAATATTCGAATGGAAAGCTACCAAACGTTGCTGCAACATTTTTATCCCCAAGATCGAGTGAAGCTAGCGGTGTTTCCTGCTGCTATGCGGTATGCCGGTCCACGAGAAGCGATCTTTCATGCTATCGTCCGCAAAAACTACGGTTGCACTCATTTTATTGTCGGCAGAGATCACGCTGGTGTCGGCAACTACTATGGCACATATGATGCGCAGCATATATTTGACCAGTTTACAGAAGCAGAAATTGGGATTTCGTTATTATTTTTCGAGCATAGTTTTTATTGCACCGCTTGCGACAATATGGCTACACCAAAAACATGCCCACACAACTCAGAAAACCATATTATTCTGTCTGGAACGAAGGTAAGAGAAATGCTAGCCAATGGTGTAGTGCCACCGCCTGAGTTTAGCCGTAAAGAAGTGGTCGACATATTAATTCGCGGATTACGCGAGCAAAAAGTGGTGAGTTAATGAGCTTTTCAACAGAAGGTCCATCCCAAAATATTGTGTGGCATGAACAAATGATTACAAAAGAAAATAAACGACTAGCAAACAACCATCACAGTGTCGTTTTTTACTTTACCGGATTATCCGGTTCGGGCAAGTCTACCATTGCCAATCTAGCTGCTAAGCAATTATTCGAGCAAGGCGCGCAAACTTACGTCTTGGACGGCGACAACGTTCGACATGGATTAAATAAAGATTTAGGTTTTACGGAAGAAGCTCGACAAGAAAATATTCGCAGAATAGGCGAAGTCGCCAAACTATTTGTAGATAGCGGTCAAATTGTATTTACAGCTTTTATTTCTCCCTATGAATCGGATCGTGCTATGGTCCGCCAATTACTAGAAGCAGATGAATTTGTGGAAGTATATGTCGCTTGCCCGCTAACTGTTTGTGAAGAACGTGATCCTAAAGGACTTTATCGTAAAGCAAGGTCAGGGGAAATTGCCAACTTCACAGGTATATCAGCACCTTACGAAGCGCCAACTGCACCGGATGTAATATTGCAGACAGATGTTTATACGACAGAGCAATGTGTACAGCAAATTTTTGATTATATGAAACAACGTAATTGGATGAAGTGATTCGACTTGTAGTTTAAAGTGACAAGAAAGGACGTGATGTTATGGGAAAACTATGGCTAGTCGGTGCAGGACCGGGAGATATCGATTTAATAACTGTAAAAGGGTTACGCAGTATTCAGCAAGCGGATGTTATTTTATATGATCGTTTAATTAATGAGCAATTACTTGCTTACGCCAAACCGGATGCAGAACTAATCTACTGTGGAAAATTGCCAAATAATCACGCTATGCCACAAGATGCGATTAATCACTCCTTAGTTCATTATGCCAAGCAAGGCAAGCAAGTCGTTCGACTGAAGGGCGGAGACCCGTTTGTATTCGGCAGAGGTGGAGAAGAAGCTGCTTTTGCTGCCAAACATCATGTTTCCTTTGAAATTATACCCGGCATCACATCCGCTATTTCCGTCGCTGCTTTTGCTGGCATTCCGCTAACTCATCGTAATTTTAGCAGTTCTGTTGCTTTTATAACTGGTCATACGCAAACAGGTCAAGATGATGCTCGTAAGTGGCAAGCACTTGCTTTAGGTATAGATACACTGGCTATTTATATGGGAGTTAGTAACATTGCTTATATTGTGCAGCAACTAATAACCCATGGCAAAGATCCGCAAACACCGGCTGCTGTTATTTATGCTGGCACTACTAAGCAACAACAGACATTAACCGGCACGCTCGAATCACTTCCTTCCTTAGTAAAACAACTATCTAATCCTAGTATGATTATTATTGGTGCAGTCGTGACGCTTCGCGAGCAGTTGCAATGGTTTGTTGAACAATCTGTCTTGGAATGTGAACCGGTATGATGAGAGCTATATTATTTATCGCTCATGGAAGTAGAGTCAGAGAAAGCCAGCAAGCTGTGCTTGATTTTTTTAATCATTTTTACGATCCAACATTAGCTCCCATTCAAGAAGTATGTTTTTTGGAGTTAGCTGATCCGGATATTACCGCTGGTATTAGACGTTGTATTGAGAAAGGTGCTACCGCTATAACGGCAGTACCTTTTCTTCTCCTCGCTACTGGTCATGCTAAACGAGATATTCCTGTCCAGCTTGAGCAAGCTTCCGCAGCTTATCCTGACATTGCTATCACCTATGGACAACCGCTTGGCGTTACCGAGCAGATGATTAATGTCATGATGGCATCGACTAACCATGCGTTACATCGTCATAGATTAGCGACAGTTGCTGCTACAGAGAGCGATCCTGCATCTACCGTTTCACCCTCTGAGAACGTCATCCTTATCGTCGGTCGTGGTAGTAGTGATCCTGATATATATCCGTACTTTCAAGCGCTGAAAGACAGCTATCTGCATCATAGTCCCTTTGACCATGTTCACACTTGTTTTTTAGCAGCTAGCCAACCATCGTTTGAGCAGACACTATCTCAATTGTTAGCTCAGCATCCGAAACAGTTAATAATATTGCCTTACTTACTATTTCGAGGCGTATTAACCGACCATATTATCCGAACAGTTCAGACGATGCAACCATGTTATGATGCTCAAACGACTTGTATTATCGCTAATCCACTAGCAGACGATCCATTACTACAAATAGCATTACGTCAGCGGACGATAGAAGCGTTAACAACAGGGAGGAACATCGATGTTTCCAGTACAAATCAATCCAGCTAATTACTCCTTTACTGTCGTTGGTGGCGGAGAAATTGCTAACCATAAAGTAAAAAACTTATTGCGGTTTGGCATCAAACCGCTCGTTATAAGTCCTCACTTTCATCCCGACTTATTAACATTAGAAAAAGACGGCTTGATAGAGCTTAAACAAAAGTTTGCGGAATGGTCTGATCTTATCGATGCTCACTTTATTATATTAGTCACGAACGATGAGCAAGCTAATGATCGATTGGCTAAACAAGCAGTCGCCGCTGGGAAACTAGTCGTTCACGCCGCTAATCCAGCACTAGGCAACGCCCAATTACCTGCTGTCTTACGTAGAGGAAAACTACAAATTAGCGTCGCTACAGATGGAGCTAGCCCGACATTAGCGAAACAAATACGAGACGATCTTGCTGAGCAATACGATGAAAAGTATGAAAGTTATCTTGCATTTCTAGCAGAGGTTCGGCAATTTGTTAAAGTACACGTCCAGGAGCGATCAGAGCGGAATAAGTGGCTAAAAGAAGCTGCTACGCCGTTGTATTTGGAGCAAGCAGAAGCTCGGTTAATATTATGGAAGCGATTGTATCATAGAAACAACGTAGAATACTAAAGCAGGTACAATAAGGGGGATCTTCCCCCTATTAGCCATTATGATGAATTTCAACATTGGCTTGATGCTTGGAGAAAAAGAGCTAGCATGTATCTGAAAACTCATTTCATAGTCTAATTAAAAATGGTGTACATGTGTATAAATGCAAAAAGACGACCTTAAGGTCATTTTTTTGTATTTACCAGTGTTGTAGCAATTAACTTTGGACCGTTCAGACGTAGCTTGTATCGCATCAGGTCTTAATATCTACTGTTATCTACTGTGAAAATTAGAATAGAGGAGTATAGTAGGAGTTTATACGATAAAACGTACAAACATTCAAATAAGTACTGGAGAAGATCAAGTTTATATGAAAAATCATATAAAGTGACCCCGATAATAGGTTGAGCGTATGGATTTTATACGATAAAACAAACAAACTACCGTAATTTCGATGATCGGAGTGCACCTTTGTACGAAAGAACATATACCTTAAACCATCGTATATTTCAATATAGCCCGGTTTATTAATAACTACTCCCATATGCTCATGATAGTCAAATTCAACGCCAATTTTTTTTCTCTAAAACAACTGTTTTCAAGCAAATAGCTTTACATATCTTCCTTCGTTTTTAAATATCGCTGATTCCAGCAAATTAAAGCTATATTTCTTCGTTACACATTGCAAAGTCCAACCATAGTTATATCCCTTAACCTAGTATCATGAAACGACAATTAGTTAGATATAGCTATTTATTAACAGTTAATCGACAGCCTCAAACTATAGATTAGTCCGAACATAGCGTACACAAAAACAATTAGCCCTCCACTCAGCGCCGTAACAAGCCATTTGGATACAAAATATTTCAGTTTACTAGTTCTATTAATACTATATGTAATAAAATTGTTTTTTCTTTCAAAATACATTAACCTCTTTTCCTTTTGCTAGTGTACTTTGTTAAAACGTACCTTAATTAGATAGTAAAAGGTATAATTACGAATATTTTTATTTAAATAAATCAAATTATGTAATTTAATAAAAGCCTAGTTATAGTATATAAAAATAAAAAAAAACAAAAAAATTACTGCTCCACTTTTATGAAGTAAAACAGTAATTATCCTCTTTTCCAGCTCTACAAATGAAAGTCTTCTCCCGAAACTGTCGCTTTAACGTAATCGTTGCGAACAACGAAGTCACCGAAGTATTCGCCAATTAAACGATCTTTAGCATAATGTGCGATAAGTGGCTCTAGCAATGCTAATATTTCCGCTTCATCAATATTTTCACGGTATAGTTTACTTAGTCGCTCCCCTGTATGATTTCCACCCAAATACATATTATATTTGCCCGGTCCTTTCCCGATAAAACCAATTTCACCTAATGCCGCTCTAGCACAACCATTGGGACATCCAGTCATTCTCACCACTATTTCTTCCTCTTGCAAACTACTATCCACCATCATTTGCTCTATTTTTGTAAGGAGAGAGGGGAGATAACGTTCTGCTTCCGCCATAGCTAAACCGCAGGTTGGGAGCGATACACAAGCCATCGAACGTTTGCGTAGCGGCGATTGATAGACTGGATTTTCCAGTTGGTATTGCTTAATAATAGCTTCAACTTTCGTTTTCTCTTCCTTGGTAACATGACCGATAACTAAGTTTTGATTAGGGCTTAATCGAAAGTCACCTTCGTGAATTTCGGCAATTTCCCGCAACGCAGTCATGAGCAAATAACCTTCTACATCCTGTATTCGACCATTTTCAATAAACAATGTATAATTCCAACTATCATCTCCTGTTTGAGTCCAGCCATATCGATCTCCGTTAAATGAAAATTGATAAGCACGAGCAGGAGCTAGAGAATAGCCTAAACGTTCCTTTAACTCCTCTTCAAACCACTCAAGCCCTCTAGCATCAATAGTATACTTAAATCGAGCGTACTTACGCACAGCACGGTTACCGTAGTCACGTTGAATGGTCATTATTTTTTCGGCTACATCGACGATAGATGCTGGTTCAATAAATCCGATAGGACGAGCAAGCTGCGGATACGTGTTCGTATCACCATGTGTCATGCCCATACCACCACCAACAACTACGTTAAATCCAACCAGCTTCTCTTCCTCGACAATAGCAATAAAGCCAATATCTTGCGAAAACACATCGACATCATTAGCAGGAGGAACAGCAATTCCAATCTTAAACTTACGAGGCAAATATAGCGGTCCATAGATGGGCTCTGTCTCTGATTCGGCTGGTGTATTATCGACCACCTTTTCACCGTCTAACCATATTTCATGATACGCTGTCGTTTTAGGTAACAACCCTTCACTAATTTTCGTCGCCCAATATGCAACAGCTTCATGGATAGGCGATTGATCAACATTTGGACTACACATCACGTTACGATTTACATCACCACAAGCAGCAATCGAGTCTAACAAAACTTCATTCATTTCTTGAATGTTCTTTTTCATATTCCACTTGAGTACTCCATGCATTTGAAACGCCTGCCGAGTCGTTAATCTTAACGTACCATTGCCATATTTATGTGCCAAATGATCCATTGCCAACCACTGCTGCGGAGTAGCTATCCCTGCCGGAGTCCGCACCCGAATCATAAATTGATAGGCGGGCTCCAACTTTTGCTTCTGTCGTTCCACTCGCAAATCCCGATCATCCTGCAAATAGCTACCATGAAATTTCATTAAACGGTTATCATCATCGGGAATACCTGCACTTATCTGATCTTGCATCGTTTGTGCCAAATTACCACGTAAATAGTTACTGCGCTCTTTGATTTCTTCTACATCACTTGGTTTTCCTTGCTCCAAATGAATCGATTTCGTCACTACCATCTCCTCCTTTGTTAGTAGACATCCCGTTGATATCGTTTTTGCTGCATTAATTGTGTTAAATACTGCTCCGCAGTTTGCTCATCCATACTTCCCTCTTGAGCAACAATGGCACGTAACGTTTGATGTACATCATGTGCCATCTGTTTTTCGTCTCCACAAACGTAGATATAAGCGCCTCGCTGTAACCACTCATATAACTCTGTACGATGTGCTAACATTCTATGCTGCACATACACTTTCTCACTCGTATCTCGTGAAAAGGCAACATCCAGCTTAGTTAACACCCCTTGCTTAATCCAGCGCTGCCACTCCGTTTGATAATAAAAATCCGTTACATAATGTTGATCCCCAAAAAATAACCATGTCTCACCGGTTGCTGCAATTTCCTCTCGTTCTTCCAAAAATGACCGAAATGGTGCGACTCCTGTACCTGGTCCGACCATAATAACCGGTGCTTCAGGATCTGTTGGTAATCTAAAGTTACTATTTTTGTGAACATATATCGGTAACGTATCACCTATTTGTAGTCGCTCCGCACACTGTATCGAACAAACTCCTTCTCTAGCCCGCTCATAGCTTTCATAACGAACTGTACCAATAAGTAAATGGACTTCATCGGGGTTTGCTTTGTAGCTACTTGCAATGGAATACAACCTTGCCGGCAGTTTGCGTAACAGCTCTACTAATTGCTGCCCCGTCGCTTCAAACGGGCCGTAATCATACAACAAATCTAGCAAATCTCTACCCTTCATATAGCTACGTAGCTGGTCTGGTTGTTGTAGTAATGTTGATAGGTTGCTGTTTAAATAAGGAGCCGCTTGCACTAATAACGGTTTTGTTAACACGGTTATTTCCACATGCGAAGTGAGTGCTGCTTCCAACGAAATCGACTGGTTTTGCTTTGGAAGCGTTACTTGCTCATCTGCTGCAAATCCGGTAATTGCTAATAGCTGTTGCACTAAAGCGGCGTTGTTATGAGGATAAATACCGATGCTATCACCTGGTTCAAAAGTAAATCCAGAATCTTCAATTGACAACTCCAAGTGACGTGTTTCCTTATTCGATCCACGCCCATTCAAATTAATGTTTTCCAATACGGTTGCATGAAATGGCTGCGTTCTCGAATAAGTGGGAGCATCCGCTTCTAACGATGTAATAACCTGTTCTGTTTCTACTGCTGTCGTAGTTGGAGATTGTTGTTCCAGTACTGTGATGATAGATGAAAACCACTGCTCCGCATCAACGTCAAAATCGAGATCACAATCGATCCGCTCGACCAAACGTCTTGCCCCTAGTTCAGCAAATCGCTCATCTAACTGCTTACCTGTATGACAGAAAAACTCATAGGAACTATCTCCCAATGCGAGTATTGCATATTGCAGATCATTTAACTTAGGCGCACGCTCACTTAATATAAAATCATAAAATGATTTGGCAGTATCTGGCGGATCACCTTCACCATGCGTACTAATAATAAGCAACACATATTCCGCTTTTTTAAGCGTATTATTTTTGTAATCACTCAACGAAGTTAACGATATTTTTCGATTTGGATTGCTTAACTGCTTAGCAAAGCGCTCCGCCAAATGCTGACAATTACCCGTTTGCGAACCGTATAAAAAAGTAATTTCCTGCACCGCTTGCGCCTGCTCACTTTGCTTAATAGCGGTTGTTTGCGGCTGTTCTAAAGTGGCTACCACTTGGCTTGCTAGTAGTCCATCACTACAGCTACTTCCAAAAGCACTTAAATAGCCCGTTAACCAAATTTGCTGTTTTTCAGTAAATTCCGGCAATAAACGGTTAAGCAACTCCGCTTGCTGCTCTGTAAATGGACTGTTCTTTACATTCAGCACTTACCATATCCCCTCTCCAACGTATTTATTTGTATTCCTTACACACTAAGTTACAGATACTAATGGAATAATTGCATTGAATATGATTAATTCCTATATTTTTACTATGATTACTTTAAATTTTATACACATTATTCCCATGTGTCAAGTAGGTTTTAAATAATAAAAAAAGCACCTTTCAATTTGACATGCATTTGTGGATCAACTAATAGATTACGAGCTTTTGTCATTCTTAATTGCGTAACATATTCAACAAATGCTTTGCCTATCTCTATAAACATTGTTTAAAGCCAAATAGTGGTGTACGTCGTAGCAGATTTCTCATCGTTAATCTCCTTCCCGCTTTCTCTAATGATGTTATGTAGGGAATGAGAAGTAACGACCTTTCATCCACTACACTAAATATTGCTTATTTTTATCACAACTCTCATCGTCCCACCAATGTGCATAGCTACGGTTAATCGGATAGACAACTACGAGATCACCGGCTGCCATCAATGATGATGGTACGAATTGCGTCGGCGCTGAAATCGTGCCAGTCCTTCATAACTGCATAAAATAAAGCGAACATGATGCTCCATTCATAGAAGGTGTGCCAGTCCGACTACAGATAGGGCAAACTAATTCTTAAACTGGTTGAGGAATGATCTCACCAGCAACACCAGGTGTAAACCAGCGCCAACCTTGCATCCGTAACAACTCATAGGCACCATATAATGTCCCAGTTTGTTCTTCTCCAGTAATAGTAACCGTATTTCCCTGCAGTTCTAGATGAAAACCGCTTTCTCTACTAGCAACATCCTGTACGTTCAAAATAATTATGTATTTTCTACAAATCTCAATATATTCCGCGCTCCACCTGTAAAATGTAATGTTCTGTTCATTTGTTATTCATACTCCTTATATACAATGTGAGCATTATGAAGAGAAAGAAATATAGGAGGTAGTAGAAACTATGTTGAAGCAATTGAATAAGCTTACTGGATGGGCAAGTAGTCGTAAAGGTTCAAAAATTGTTTTAATTGTGTGGCTTGCAGCAATTGTTATTGTTAGTGGAATTGCACCAACAGCCAAAAATTATTCTATTAGCGCAGGTGAAGGAAGCATTCATGAAAATACACCTTCCGCCATAGCTAAGCAGATTATGGATAAACATTATCCCACAGACGATGGCTTACCTGCTCTCGTTGTATTTTATAAACCGGATGGCATAAATGAAGAGGGACGTAAAGAAATTGTCGCTTTTAGCGAATGGATCTCATCATCAGAAAAACCAGAAAATATTGGTGGTACCTTACCATTCCATTTCTTACCTGAAAATGTTCAAGACCAAATGTTTTCTGAAAATAATACAACTTTTTTATATCATTTTAGTATGAAGAAAGATCTTAATACCGATGAAGTACATGACTCATTAGAAGAAATAAAGCAGTGGATTTCCAAAAATAGTACAGTAGGTATGCAGGTAGAAATTACGGGACCAGCAGGTATCGCTTCTGATACTTTATCTTTGTTTAGAAATGCGGATTTTGTATTACTTTTTGCGACAGTTGGTTTAATCTTAGTGCTCCTTTTAGCCATCTATCGCTCTCCGCTTCTTGCACTAATTCCACTAGTCGTTGCAGCTCTAGTTTATCAAATGGTAGATCGTGTGATTGGGTTTGCTGGTCAACAAGGCTGGTTTGTTATAGATTCTCAAGCTCTATCCATTATGATGATTTTGTTATTTGCTGTACTAACAGATTACTGTTTGTTTGTATTTTCACGATATCGCGAGGAATTAAAAAGAGTAGGTGATAAATTTGATGCGATGAAACTGGCTATGTCTAAAGTAGGCGAGCCGATATTGTTCAGTGGTGGGACAATTCTTGGTTCTATGTTAATTTTATTTGCAGCTATATTCAAGCCATATCACAACTTTGCACCAGTGTTTTCTATTGCTGTCATTTTTATTTTACTGGGTGGACTAACTTTAATTCCTGCAATATTTTCTCTTCTAGGTCGTAAATCGTTCTGGCCTTTTGTACCAAAGCTAGAAACGGAGGAAAAGGTGAATAAGCAAGGAATCTGGGGAAAAGTTGCATCAGCTGTAGTAAAACGTCCAGCTATATTTGCTAGTATTTTACTGTTGATTATGCTTGCTGCTTCGATCAATGCAACTAATATGAAATACTCATTTAACTTAATGAAATCTTTCCCTGATGATTTGTCATCACGCATTGGGTTTGAGCTTTTGGAAGAAAATTTCCCTAAAGGCAAGCTTGCTCCAGTTCATATTGTTTTAACTTCAGAAAAAGAAATTATAATAGATGAGCCATTTTTGCAAAATGTGACGAAGTTGCTTGAAGACATAAATGGTGTAGGAGGAATTGATTCCATCTCACCTCAAGTGACACCTGAAATGGCACAGGCAGATGCTACTCTTCCTAGAAACTTTTTATCGGGAGACAAGCACGCGATTAAGTTTGAGGTAACTTTATCAGATAATCCGTATGATAAGGAAGCATTGCAGGTCGTGGAAGCTCTTCAAAAAAATAAAGATCAGATGCTGCAAGATAGTGGTTTAGGTGGCGGTTATTTCGATTATTATGTCGCAGGTCAAACAGCAGAGCAACTTGACGTTAGCAATATGAACACACGTGATATGATTCTAATCTTTTCACTCATTGCTGGAGCGATCGTAATAATGCTTGCTTTCCAAACTAGATCCATATGGTTATCAGTTTTGATGACATCCACTATATTGTTGTCATATGTAGCTACTCTAGGTTTAGGATGGTTGGTATTCGAAAATATTTTGGGATATGATGCTATCAGCTATCGAATTCCAGTGTACACGTTTATATTCTTAGTTACGCTTGGAGTAGATTATAATATTATGCTTGTATCAAGAATTCGTGAGGAAGCTGCTAAACATGAATGGAAGCATGCCATTCAGATTGCGCTTGAAAAAACAGGGGGAGTAATTTCATCAGCTGGACTTATTCTCGCTGCAACATTTGCTGTACTAATTACACAACCAATGCAAGAGTTATTTCTATTCGGAATTATTATGGCGATAGGAATTATCATTGATACATTTTTGGTACGCGGAATATTGCTACCTTCCATATTGGCAATGAAGCGAAAATCTTCAGAAAATTAATTTGTAACATTGCATTCATCTGTTGTTCATAATGTTACTGTAGAATAACAGACAGAGTATAATTTACAAAAGTAAAGAAAAATGTTTTTTCTTGGAGGGTGAATTTTATTCATGTTTGAAACAATGTTATTTCTGCATTTAGCAGGTTTGGTTATTTGGTTCGGATCATTAATGGGTATGACATTTGTTATTTTGTTTTCGAATCGTCAGATTGAGTCTAATGAAACAAGACTATTTTTACGTAAAACAATTCGCACCTTGGGTTGGATAGCTCACCCTACTTCAATTTTGGTGCTGGTTAGTGGTATATTTATGGTTATTGAAATGAATTTTGGCGATACGGCGAAACCATTATGGTTAATCTATATGGAAAGAGGCGGCGGTGTCGTTATCTTACTGGGTATTGCAATTATTGCACTGATGGGTAGCAGAATGGTTAAACGGTTAGGATCTGTGGGAAATAATCAATCCGCGTTATCTCTGCGTGGAGGAACCTATCTTACTTCATTATTGGTCATTATTTTTGCCATACTTTCCGTTATACTAGTAGTAAGTTTCAGACTATAGTAAGTTGTAACAAGTAATCTTATTAGTCTTCTTGTTAAAAATATTTATATATTGAACCGAGTGTAGATTTAAAAATTTTAAAGGGTTTTGAAATAAAGTTAATTGTAACAGCAGCGTGCCCCCCTTACAATAGATAGGTGAAAGATTCAACACCTGCTAATTGTGAGGTTTTTTTCTATTTGGGAGGATAATATAGTAACTGTAGAAGACAATAATGATCATAGCAAGATGTTCATAACAAGTGGGAGGAATTACTGTGGCCATACATATTTTAGTAGCTGATGACGATCCACATATTAGAGAATTGATGCGCCTTATACTTAGAAAAGAAGGATATACTGTGAATGAAGCTGAAAATGGTGAGGTTGCCTCTCGAGTAATGGAAAGCCACTCCATACATTTGGCTGTTGTAGATGTTATGATGCCGTTAAAAGATGGTTGGGCACTTTGTGAAGAAATACGAAAAAATTATAATATACCGGTTATTATGGTAACAGCAAAAGGAGAAATGGATGATAAAGAAAAAGGATTTAAATCAGGTACGGATGACTATATTGTAAAACCATTCGAACCTAAGGAACTGCTTTTTCGTATTAAAGCACTACTAAGAAGGTATCAATATGTATCTTCAGACATTATTAAATTGAATGGCTCGATTATAAATTGCAACAGTTACGAAGTACGAATAAACGATGAAGTCATTTCTCTTCCATTAAAAGAATTTGAATTGCTTGCGCAATTGGCTAGTCATCCAGGTCGAACTTTTACGAGAGAGCAGCTGTTACAATTGATTTGGAGTGCTGAATACGAAGGAGATAGTCGTACAATTGATGTACATATTAAAAGGTTACGGGATAGATTCCATAATAAAACGGATGATTTTGTAATTAAAACGGTGCGAGGTATAGGCTATAAGATTGAGGCACAGGAAAAATGAAAACATTATATACACGTGTTGTTTTAACTTTTATCTTTATTTCTTTGATAAGTAGTTTTTTTGCACTTTTTGCAACTGATTTTTATTACCAAAACCAGCTAATGAACAAAAATGAACAAAAAGTATTGGACATTAGTAAAGAAATACGTGATTTATACAACAAAATCCCTAACATGGATGTAGATGTATATTTATCGCATATCGCTAACATGGGTTTTCAGATTTATGCTGTTAATGAACAACTAGAAGGTAGATTTTATGGTGGTTCTTTTAAAGATACAGAAATTAAATTGGAACAAATTAAACGTGTGTTGCGTGGAGAAATTTATAATGGAATTTTGCTAGAACAAGGAATGTTTATTATTAACTTTTTTGAAAATAGTATTCATAATAGTATTGGTATCCCATTAGAAGTAGATGGGAATACAATTGCACTTTTTATACGTCCCAATATGAAGCAACAAATTGGCGAAATTAGAGTATACATGGCTCTTCTATTGATTCTAACTTTCGTATCTAGTGTAGTTCTTATTATTATCCTATCTAGTTATATTGTAAAGCCAATAAAAAATCTGACTAAGGCAACCAATCAAATTATCAAAGGTAACTATGATATTAAATTGAATGTTTTAAGCCAAGATGAAATTGGAGATTTAGCAAAGCATTTTACAAAAATGGCGAATTCAATTAAACAATTGGATGATATGAGACAGGAATTTGTAGCCAATGTATCACATGAAATACAGACGCCCTTAACGTCTATTCAAGGTTTTAGTCAAAGTATTATTGATAAAGAAGTTGGACCTGAAGAAACGGAATACTATCTCCAAATTATTAATGAACAAAGCAGACGATTATCTTTACTCAGTAAACAACTGCTTACTTTGGCAACTCTAGAAAAAGAGGAGAATTTAATTAAAAGAAGAAGTTTTCGCTTGGATGAACAGCTGCGGGAAGTTTTAATTGCTACAGAGTGGCATTGGACAGAGAAACAGTTGGTCATTGATCTTGATTTACCAGAGGTTGTTATTACTGGAGATAAGTATTTCTTGTATCAAGTATGGTTTAATCTGATTACCAATTGTATTAAATTTTCTCATGTAGGTGGTCATATTCAAATTGAAATTATAATTGATCGAGACATTGTGGTGGAAATTACCGATAATGGAATTGGCATTGGAGAGTTGGAGCTTCCTCATGTATTTGATCGATTTTACAAAGCAGATAAATCAAGAAATGTTGCTCGTTCCGGTAGTGGATTAGGGCTATCTATTGTTAAAAAAATTATTGGTCTGCACAAAGGTACTGTAGAAGTACGGAGTGTACTTGGAAAAGGTACTACATTTCAAGTTAAATTACCTAATTAATTGGATAGATAATCAAAAGGTTGCAAGGTGACATTGATCAAGTTCTCCATAAAAAGTATCTGTAGAAGCTCACATATAAACCATTCTATTTCGCGTAGTCACCTTCAACTATAGTCAAAGGTAAATAAATCAGTAGTTGATTTAAACGAATGGACGGCGTTCAACCTTGACACCAGATGTGAATAAGAATAGTGAAACCGTCGAATGAAAAATGACAGCGTTGCTAGCGTGAGTGAGACAGACCTACACGGAAGAGGGCAACGAACTCATTTCCTGAACTGGTTAGGGGACATACCCACTATTTTTTTGAACAACCTATTGAAATAAGTAATATCTTCGTATCCAGATAATCTAGCAATTTCCACTACTTTTTTGTTCGTTGACTTCAATAACTGACAACTAGCTTCTATCCGTTTGAGTTGAATATATTCTGTATAATTCATTCCTACATCATTTAAAAATTTGCGCCGTAACTGGCGTTCACTTAATCCAATATTAGCTGCTAACGTAGCCATTGTCGCTGCTTCTGGTAACTTTTGTTCGATATAGCGTAATAGCTCCTCCATTAATTGATCGGATGCGATATGTTCCTGTACAGCACTAGAATGTCGTTGTTTCTCTAATGAACGCTCCATATGAATAAGTAAACGAATAATTTGTGCTTGTATTTCATACATATAATTTTTCGGTTTCCCCGTAAATTCTTTATATAACGAGTAAAATATCGATTGTAGCGTACCATCACTATCACGCCATTGATACCACTGTTGCTCTGGATAGGGCTGTAACAGATAACGTTGCAATTGATCTGACTTATCCACATAACATGCCAATTGTGCTGCAAACTCCCGTTCTATCAAGCAATTATAAACAATGAGGCGTTGCCGATCTTTATCGGAAGTAGCAGGTCTAAAAATATGAGAAACGCCAATCGGTAAATAAAACAAATCACCTTTCGTTACAGCAATAACTTCTCCGGCAATATATTGAAATCCAGTTCCTTCGCTTACATAATTAATTTCGATAAATTCATGATTATGTTCCGAAAGGGTAAACGACTCTTGTACTCGGTTAATATAGACTGGCGTATGTGCATTCAAGTACAGTTCCTTCGTCGTTGTTTCTACAAATCTACGCATCATCTCTCGCCTTCTTTTACGTTTGATAATATGTCCTATTAAACATCATACAATGTCCGTATTGGCATTACTATTTAATATTTTTTATCGTTAATATAGATGCATTAGTGTAAATAACGACTACATAAATTAACAAGGAGGAAATATGAAGATGAATGAAATCGTACAACACCACCTACCCCATAACAATTGGCGCGCTACTTGGATTTGGGGAGTCGGCGAAGCAAGTCCCCGTAATGAATGGCGGCTATTCCGCAAACAATTTTATATAGATGCCGCTGAACCGCTCATTTTAAAACTAACAGCAGATGCTAGATATGTCGTCTATATTAATGGACAATTACTCGGGCGAGGACCAGTCCGTTCTTGGCAAACGAGTCTTGCTTATGATGAATACAACATTACCCATCTCGTACGCATAGGTCAATATAACTCCATTGCTGTACTGGTCATGCATTATGGCGTGTCGACGTTTCAATATTTGCGAGGTAGAGGTGGATTGCTAGCACAAATCGATGCTACTACGAATACTTATGCCGAGCAATCGAAGTTTTCCCCCATTGTCACTACAGACGATAGCTGGAAAACAACGATACATGCCAGCTATGCAACACGTGCTAGTCGAATATCCTGTCAGCTACCGTTTGTAGAAATGTTTGATGCCAATCAAGCAGAAGTGGATTGGTTTGCACGCGATTTCGATGATAGCAACTGGGATTCAGCGACCGTTATTGGTGCTGTCGGCATGCATCCGTGGACGGAAATTGTAGCTACAGACATTCCTCCGCTCACAGAAACAGCTGTTGATCCGCTTCGCATAGAGCGATTACGCGCAGTTGTCCCACGACAGTGGGGTAGTGCAATAGATTGGCGCAACCACTTTGTACCAAGTAGCCCCGATCATGCAAACGTCATTCAACTATACGGCATAGCAGCGACGATATTACGTCTCACGGAACCGACAACGCTAACTATCGGCATTGTAGACAGCGGTCGCTTTACTACACAGATAGCTATTAATGGAAGATGGTATACTGAGCAAGATTACGAACGAAAGATGTCCGAACAATATTTACACATCCCCTTAGAAGCTGGGGATCACTTTGTTCTGCTTGACCTAGAAGGAACAGTCCATGGGCACAGTTACCATCTCGCTATTGACGCTCCTATACCTATCGAGCTTATTTCACCATTAACTATATTGCAGAACAAAATCATGGCTACTCCTTTCGTAACACTTGGTCCTTTTGATTACATCGAAAAAATCGATCACCAGCCTACTAAACCAATAAAGGACAATCATCCAGAGTACATTCGAGCGAAAGCAACGTTAAAAAGCGCTGGAGACTTACAAAATTTTCTACCACTATTACGTACATTAGATGCAGCTTTAATGAGCGATGATGACATTTTTTCAGCCTGTGTTTGGACGACAGAAGCGAAAACAATCTCCATTCCTTACACGTTGCATAACTTAGTGATTGCTAATCGAACGGTAGCGGAAATTCCGTTATTTGATCAAGCAGATACAGAATTTATTGTTGACTTCGGCAAAGAATATTCTGGTTATATTGCATTTTCTTTATTTGCAGCAGCGAATACAATTATCGATTTTTATGGTTTTGAATATATGAATGCGAATTGGATACAACACACTTATCAATTAGATAATACGATGCGTTATATTTGTCATGAAGGTTATCAAACGTACACTTCGAATATTCGGCGCGGGTTTAGATATTTACAAATAGTTGTACGTCAAGCTAGTTATCCGGTTCGATTCGAAAAACTAACGATGTTACAAAGCCATTTTCCTGTCGCCGAAATAGGGCAGTTTCATAGCTCCGATGCTTTGCTTAACGATATTTGGGAAATGAGTAAACATACGACAAAGCTTTGTATGGAAGATACGTTTGTCGATTGCCCCTCTTATGAGCAAGTATATTGGGTTGGAGATGCACGTAATGAAGCTTTAATTAACTACTACTTATTTGGTAATACGGCGATTACGAAACGAAGCTTAGAGCTAGTGATCGGTTCCGGATTTCAGTCACCACTACTCGTTAATCAAGTACCTAGTGGCTGGAATAGTGTCATTCCCAATTGGACGTTTTTTTGGATAACCGCTTGTTACGAATACTATTTGTTTAGTGGTGATCAGCAATTTGCCCAAAACGTCCTTCCAGCGATGGAAACAGTGCTAGATGCCTATCAACAACGAATCAACCCGCAAGGTTTGCTTGACATGAACGGATGGAACTTGCTGGACTGGGCACCTATAGATCAACCAAATGAAGGAATTGTTTCGCATCAAAATATGTTTCTCGTACGGGCGCTGCAACATGCAGCTACACTTGCTAATTTAACCAATCAAACGCACATGCCTATTCAACAATGGCAAACAGCAGCACATACTTTGCAATTAGCGATTAATCACCATTTGTGGTCAGAGGAAGAACAGGCATATATCGACTGCATTCATGAGGATGGAAGACGCTCTACTATTTATAGTATGCAAACGCAAACGGTAGCCTATCTATGCAACATTGCTGGAGAAGATCGACTACATTACCTAGAGCAATATATTTTGAAGCCCCCTGTACACTTTGTACCGATTGGTAGCCCGTTTATGTCTTTCTTTTATTACGAGGCATTAGTGAAGCTTGGACAACAGCAAGTTATGATTGACGACATTCGCCATCATTACGGTACGATGCTCCGTTATGGTGCAACGACTTGTTGGGAAATGTATCCGAAACCACTAGATGTAAGAGAACATGAACAGCTGTTAACTCGTAGTCATTGTCATGCTTGGTCCGCTGGTCCTGCCTATTTCTTGAGTGCGTATTTACTTGGCGTTACTAGTGATGATCCAGGATGGAATCAGATTACTATCGAACCGCATATCGTTGATTTAGATTGGGCTCGCGGCACTGTTCCTCTGCCAGGTGACGGTAGAGTCGATATAGAATGGCATGTTGATCATACATCACGTCTCTTCTCACTCCGCGTCATTATACCCGCTCATATAAAAGCGACGATCATAACACCGGATGGATACGAGCTACAGTTAGACAAAGTGGTTATAGACTAAACAATGATCAAAAATGCACCTTTCACCAGACCTTATGTCATCATAACAATCGTTAGTGGAAGGTGCTTTTGATTATAGTTTTGTACTGTTTGCTTTGTTTATTGCTTAATACAACCTTCAAAAAGCCAATTTATACGTTTTTTCGTATGAAATCTTACGTTACTAGCTACTTCACACATCCATTTATACGTTTTCTCATACAAAACCTACGTTACCAGCCCCTTCACATGACCGTTTATATGTTTTTTCGTATGAAATACGATGCTCTTCTGGATAAGAACGTAGTAAGATATAAGATAACCAAAAGGGGTGTCAATTCAAAAAATTCATCGGCGTAACACCTAGCAGTTACCGGGTGCAACTATAATTCATAGTAGCTTTGCTCTCGATAAAATATCTACTTGCTTATTACCAGCACTAGATGTTGCATACATACCAAATAAACGCCATAACCACGCACTACTTTGTTCCACCCAACCGGCTACATCACGATCAACTAAGTTATCTCTACCAGTGGATGTAATTTCATTCGCTAGTGATATACCATGTACTCCATTTGGGTAAATATGTAACTCAAAAGGAATATCATGTTTTGCTAACGCTTGGCTAAATAGTAAGGAATGCTCTACTGGCACAACATTGTCAGCAAACGTGTGAAAGAGAAACGTAGGCGGTGTATGCGAGCCAACATGTAGCTCACAAGATAATTGCTGCTGCATTTGCTCATAAGGCTGTTCTCCCATAGCACATTCCCACATCTTCTCCAATCTTTTCTCAGAATCATCAGCACACGAAATAACCGGATATCCAAGTATCAATGCATTCGGTTCGTTCGTCCCCGGTGCAATGCCCGCTTGCTGGACTATTTGTTCCTCATGCCACATCGTTCCTAAGCTCGCTGCCAAATGTCCTCCCGCCGAAAAACCACATATAGCCACCCGTTTGTCATCCAAATGCCATTCTTCCGCATAATTCCGAATCAATGCCATCGCTCTTGAAACATCAATCAGCGGTGCTGGAAAAGCTGCATGTACCCCAACGGAATAACGTAATACGAACGTGTGAAATCCTTTGCTCAAATAATGAAATGCAACAGGATCAGCTTCACGATCAGATGTCATCATATAGCCTCCACCTGGTAAAACTAAAACCGCTGGACGCTGTTTCCAATTGCTCATCTCTGGTGACGTGTCAATAATATATGCCGTTAATGTTACTCGACCATCTTCTGTTAAAGGGAATTGTAGCGTTTTCATTTGTTCCTCCTTCATCATCTTTCTTCACCTATCTATGTCGGCAAAGATCATGTACAATAGTGACTAATCATTTGTTTTTAATTCGCAATTAGCGATAGATTAATTATAGCAACATAGGAGAAGGGATGGAATAACTTTGCCTAATAATAGAATTGCACTCGTCATTGGAGCAACAGGTTTAGTCGGTAGTGAACTAGTAAAACAGCTTTGCATAGGTGAACACTATCAACAGATTAAAGTAATTGCCAGACGTTCTCTTTCATTTTCTCATCCAAAATTAGAAGTTACCGTTTGTCATTTTGACAATATTACTAGCGAACATTTGCATGGCGTGCAGGATGTCTTTTGTTGTATAGGGACTACGATCAAAAAAGCTGGCTCTCGCCCTGCCTTTGAACAAGTAGACTATCACTATCCGCTAACCGTAGCTACTTTTGCCAAACAGCAGCAAGCCGAGCATTTTCTCGTTATTACCGCTATGGGAGCCAATGAATCCTCCCCCATTTTCTATAATCATGTCAAAGGAAAATTAGAAAATAGACTGATCGCCCTATCATTTGAGCGTTTATCGATTTTGCGTCCTTCTTTATTAACTGGTGAGCGCCCTGAAGTGCGAACTGCTGAAAAGTTAGGCGAATGGTCGTTTAAAGTAGTTAATCCGTTGTTAATCGGTCCATTTCGCAAATTCCGTTCGATACAAGGCGCTGAAGTAGCACAAGCAATGAAACAGATTGCGTTAGTACCTAGCAAACAGCAGGTAACCATTTACTCTTCCGCCGAAATTGCAAAAAAGTCGCACTTCCAACCGAATGAATAGGCTGGAAGTACAACTTTTTTTATTGCAACTAATTTCCAGATACGAATAAACCAAATTCAGCTAGCAACGCACTACCGATATACGTTCCTGTAAAAACAAATATAGCGATAATCGCTACTCGCCAAGAAGTTTTACGCAAATCTGCCAAGCGATCAGCAACGGAAATACCGGCAAATGCCAATATTGGTGTTGTTATCGATAAGAAATTAACATGACCGATTGCTGTTACCAAATCATCAGATAATAAACAACCCGCTAACGAAACAATCGAAACCCAGCCGAGAACAGGGAATTCTTGCAATATTCTAATCGATGTTTTTTTCATTAACTCTGAAATAATAACACCTATTAACGAAAAACCCCACAATACACCTAAACCAGCTAACGTACCTAACGTAATAGATCCTTCGCCACTTTTTATAAATTTCATTTGTTCTGTAAACAAAATTAAACTAACACTGAGTAACAAGACGAGCGCATATTTAATATATTTATTCAAGCTTGTTTCTACTGGTTGTTCTGGTTGTTCTTTCACTGTTTGTTGACTCATTTTTTTCCACCTCTTACCATCAGGTTGTACATGAAGCGTTGAAGCGGCACAGCAAGAAATACCATCGTATACGTCCCGAGGAAGCTTGTTAACAACTGACTGGCAGCGGCATAACCATTAATCGTTATTGCCATCTCAGGTGCAATAGCTACTAGGGCAGAGGATGAACCTGTCATCATACTAGCCGAGCCAACACCAGACGCTATCGCTAATGCTTCAATCGAAAAACCAAGGGAGTGCATAATCGGTGCTAAAATACTAAAAAATAAAGCGCCAAACAACGTACCGATAATATACAACGACAATACTCCTCGACCTTCTGGAGAATCCAATGTGTATTTTTCAGAAATATAGGCGAGCTCTCCTTCGCGTCCTAGCCCAAGCGTGGAACCAATTGCTTCTCTACGTAAACCAAGTGCAATCGCAATTGGCAAACCAATCAAAACTGTTCCTAAATTACCAAGCTCTTGCAGCAAGAAAACCCAGCCAACTTTCATAATTTCCTCTAGTTTCGGTGCAACGTCTGCCCCGTATCTTGCCATCAACGGTAGCATAATAAAAATTAAATACTTACTAGAAAACCCAACATTCGCTTTACTGTAAATCTGTTTCATAAACCCTTTTCGAAAAATGGCCATCCCTAATACCATCGTAATAACAATAGCAAAGACAAGTGGTAGCAAACTAATCTTGAGGCTTCCTATCGTAATTGGTCTAATCCCAATTAGTTCTGATATCGCTATTACGACCATAACAAATGCGATTAAAATAAGTAGTGATAATTTTGACTTCAACACCTGATCCTCTTTTCTGTCTACAATTCATCTATTCAAGTCGTACTACTCTGTTGCTACTATCGACTGTAATAATTGTTCATATTGCTCAAAAGAACGACGGTAAAGCTTCGTACGATCTATACGTCCATTCATTTTCTCCAGCACCTGCGTCAAAAACTGCGGAAATATGTCAAACAAAAATTCCGGATCGACATCTTTGAAATCATCACCATGAATCGTCCCACTGAATCCACTATGACCAATTTGGATACACGGAATCATAAACGACAAGTCTCCAATATCTCCTGCTGCACTAATCGTATTGCCATCCCAAATATCGCTAATTTCCTCATTTTGTTCAAACGCTTCTCTTACAAACTCATTCAAATCATGATTTTGATGAAATGGCAAATAGCCCATTTGTGTCTTCACTTCTACTTCGCCCTGCAAAGCTATCGCACTACCGTTCGCTGCTGCGTCGAGAAGTTTGGCTGCTTCCTTCATATAATCCGTAGACAGCGTACGTAAATCAGTGCCTACTTTGATTCGGTTAGGAATAACGTTAGTAGACATATCCGACTCCATCACAATGGGATTGATTCGTACTTTTTCACTATCCTTCATCTGTTGCCTGCTTAACCCCAGTGCTACGTTAAAGAGTGTAGACATACTGTATGCATTTTTTGCCGAAAATGGGTCAAATCCAGCATGAGTCGCCTTGCCAATAAACGTATAGTGTTTATACAAAAAGCCTGCCAGATCACAATTAATTTCAATTGTCCGTTTTTCGAATTCTCCACCGATAGCATGAACGCACATTCCAATATCGATATCATCAAACACACCAAGTTTCATTGCTTCAGGTTTACCGCCATAATAAGAAATAGTACCTTCTTGCAACAGCTGATCACGATAAGTAAGATCCAAATATTCCTCAGCTGGAATAAAGATGAAAGTAAGGGTATAATCCAACGCTTCATAGTTTTTAGTTTCTACATAGTGTTTGTATAACGCAAGAGCAATTGCTACTTGAGTATAGTGCCCACAATTATGTGCTGCGCCTGTTTTCGGATCTGCCTGCCAATGAGAAGGAGCATAAACTGCATCCAGCTCTGCAATAAACGCAATATTAAGCGACTTTCCTTTGCCTAGTGAAGTTTTCACTCCAGTTGTACTGAATAGTTCTAGCTCTGCTTCTGGATGGACCGACTTTATGAACTCCTGCACCAAATTAGTTGTATGAAATTCCTTATAACCTAGCTCTGGATGTTCAAAAATCGTACGTGCAATACGGTAAATTTCATCATATTGTTTTTGAAAACTCATAATATCTCCTTATACCACTTGTAATATATTAAAAAGCTCACTTGGAGATTATACCACAGAATTTTGCGTGTAGTAATGTCGATTCATGTAGAAACATGCCCTTTATTAACCACGTTATGACGATTTTCATGTTAAACTAATATAGATAGCATTCCCTATTTTTGCGAAAAAAGAATAACTATTTTATAATAGTAAGCTAACAAGATCAATTTGGAGGATGGCATGGACTTCATTAGAAATGAATTAGAAAATTATGGTCTTTCAGGAACGACTGTTACCTACTTAGCCAGCATTATTATGATACTGTTCATTGCGGCAGTGTGCATTTTGTTCAATTTTATTACTAAAAAAGTGATTCTTAAAATTATTACCCCGATGATTATGAAAAATAAGTACACATGGGACAATATTGTTTTAGAAAAAAAAGTATTTCATAAATTATCGCATCTCGTACCAGCTATTATTGTCTATTCCTCGGGTGAAACGTTTCCCAAATACCAATATTGGATTGAAAAATCTGCCGTTATTTACATTACAATTATCATCATTAGTATCATCAACGCATCACTAAATGCATTAGATGCTATCTACCACACCTATCCCATTTCCAAAGTTCGACCTATTAAAGGTTACATTCAAGTCGTCAAAATTGTGCTATATATTATCGGTGGTATTTCTGTTATTTCTAGTTTAATCGGGCAAAATCCGCTCATTCTTATTAGTGGGCTAGGTGCTCTGTCTGCTGTATTTATGTTAATTTTCAAAGATTCGATTCTCGGTCTTGTTGCAGGTGTACAGCTATCATCGAACGATATGGTACGTGTCGGAGATTGGATAGAAATGCCGAAGTATCATGCAGATGGAGATGTTATCGAAATTACGTTAAACACAGTGAAAGTGATGAACTTTGACAAAACAATTACGATGCTGCCAAGCTATGCGCTTATTTCTGATTCTTTCAAAAATTGGCGTGGTATGCAAACCGCAGGTGGTAGGAGAATTAAACGCTCGCTCTATATCGATACGACCAGTATTCAGTTTTGTACACCAGAAATGATTGAAGCATTCAAAAAAATTCACTTTCTAAAAGATTATGTGACAACGAGAATGGAGGAAATAGAACAATATAACAATGAGCATCAGATCGACACTTCCAGCAAAGTAAACGGTAGACAATTAACGAATATCGGTGTATTCCGTATTTATGTACAACAATATTTAAAGCATCATCCTAAAATTCACCAGCAATTAACACTTTTAGTACGACAGCTTGCTCCGGGCGATAGTGGGCTGCCACTAGAAATCTATGCTTTTACTAACGACACGACATGGGCTATATACGAATCAGTACAAGCCGATATTTTTGATCATATATTTGCTGTTGCTCCTGAATTCGGATTACGCACCTTCCAAAGCCCAACCGGACATGACATTAGCAGTATGCTGCAACAAGATGATCCAGAGCAAGAGCAGCCTAATCAAGTAGCTTCACCGTAACGATGATTATGCTATCAATGTTTATATAGTCCTTCTCAACAAAAAAACAGAGTGCCCAGGCACCCTGTTTTTTGCTTACGTATATTTATTAATATGAGCTGCTAATTGCTGCGCTATATATGAGCTACCATTTGCTAGTTCTTGCCGATCAAAACGAATAGTGACATAACTTTCATCCATATCAGCAGCTTCTGCTAGCCAACCAGACAACCCTCTTGCTCGTCTGTCAATTTGTACAAGCATTTCAATACCACTGGCATTGGGATAAAACATAAACTCTAATTCATCCAATACGTTTCGATAATGTGCTGTCGGAATAAACTCGAACTCTTGGACAAATGGAATATTGTCTACACGAAATCTTCTGGCTACTTCTTTGCATGAAACTTCATGCATACGAAAGCCCATTTGTTGTACAGCATCTAACACGACGGCAACATGTGGGTGTGGTGCGACTGACAAATAATCATTATCTTGCGGGTCAATCGCTTCTTTAATATCTAACCCAGTCTGAAACCAAACCGGTGTTTTACCTATAGTAGCTGGCAAAATATCCGGTAGTTTCATCGTAACGGGAAATTCATACCGTTGTTCCGCCAAAACAGTGAACTTTCCAGCCAATTGATACTTCGCTATCGTAGCATCCACACTAACTTTCGAATCACTTTGCTCTTTTATATATCTTGTTTTCAAAAATGCATAAATATCATCGACATGTTGATCCACTCGCCCGCCTTGAATGCGAACGACGCCATGAATCGTTTCTCCCGCCTGTACATGATCTCGTTCTAATATAAGATCTACATTCGCCGCACCAATTCCTGCACTAGCGAGCATTTTCTTAAATAATGTCATCAGATAATACCTCCTCTAATTGGTTCAAAGTTTTGATACGCATTGCGCAAAGAATTGGTTTCGAAAATTTCAATTATTCTACTAAAAATCAGCAAACATCCTTCATGATTTACCCTTCAATTTTGCAGATTCGACGTGATACAATCGTAAAAAACAAATATTATTTAGATGACGAAGACGCATCGTCTGACGATTATGAAGATTTTCTGGATGCTGTCCATGAATCGATACAAGGCAATCATGATGTACTGCAAATGTTCAGCTACCCTGATGGGCAACATGATGATGCCGAATACGAAGCAGCACTAATGCTCCTAACTGGCAAAGAGTATGACTATAGTATGGAAAATGCTCTGCAAAAAATAACTGCTGCTCTAAATGGTGACCAATCTAAAGCTAAACAAGAAATCTCCTACATACTATTGTTGCTACAACTTGATTCTGACAATGACATTGGCTTCTGTTGGTGGGATGCTGGTGCTTTGCAATTTTATGTTCGAAAAGAGGATTTACTTGCCCAAAAGTTTGATCGAACCTACTGTTCGCTATATTCTAGTTAGTTTGTAAAAACATAATAAAATCAACTAAGCTATCGGTTTGCAAGTAACTATATGACTAAAAAAACAGACCGATAGCTTTTGGATTGCTACGTTTGTTGGTGGTGCATGCCAATCGTTCGGCAATTCGGGCAATGTTCTATATAGAGCGTACCTTCTGCGCTATCATACAATGTCGACCACGGAACCGCAGCAAAAAAAGTCATCCGTTCTTCGCAATCCGGGCACGAATCAAACTGTGCATCTTGTATCCATTCCGGTACGCCGCCAATAGTAATTACTTCATCCCCACCGCAAGCATAATATTTAGGCAAACTAGTAGCTGTAAGTGTTAACTTCATTTGATCCATTGCTTGCAAGTCTGCTGCCGAAACATAATTTTTTTCTCCCGAACTTTCTTGCTTCATAAGCGTACAATTACCATAAGCGTCGTACCGCACATAGTTTGTCTCATGCATCATACAACAATTTGGACAGACTGGAATAGCTAGTACTCCTGTCACATTCAAAAAAGAAAAACGATCATCTCGTCCATCGAGACGCAGTATATCAATCATTTGGCAACCACAATCCGAGCAATAATCGTCCTGTCGCAATCGCCCAGCAGCAGCTGCGGCATCGCCGTCTCCATCAGGCAGCATGGCAAAACAAGTATCATAATGCAGTTGTACCGCTTGACCGCTACGGTTAAATCCCCAACTACTTTCTTGTGCATAGATGGCAGGACCTACATATAAATTACTCTGCCACGGCAGCGGCTCTTTCTCCAACTGAGCGAATACTTCGACTACTCGGTCTCCACCGCTTGCAGCTAAGCAAAGCATCATACTACTAGCATCTTGCGAAGGACAATCCGGCTGTAATAAGCGGCTAATTATTTCTTCTTGCACTACTTTCGTCGCATCTCGATATAAGGTGCCGGGGTAATAAATATTTTTTTGTAATGCTGCTTCTGCTACTTCCGCCAAATTTATATCATGATAAGCAAGCAAGCCATTAAAATCGTCATAGATTTCTTTCCACTTCTCTACTTCCTCTATTCTTTCTATGATGGTTTGTAATTTTAATTGCAACTGATCTGTAGTCAGTTGTTCGTAACTTTCACGTTTTTCACGACTGCTACACTTCCAACACACGCCTTGAAATCCAATCTCCATTTGACAACGTTCACATTGATATCTACTCATCTCTATCTCTCCCAACGGAATTTCTCTATTTATAATGACTATTATATACTTTTCTGTCCCTCCGTTAAACGAATAGTTGTCTCCGATAGCTCTGTAATGATTTGAGAAATTTGCTCTGGGCTAGCTTGCTGTTCCGACTTCAGCCACTCGTTAATAATACCTGTACAGCCGTAAATCATATATGTAAAATAATAATCGGAAGCTGTAACTGGAATTGTTCGCTCCCCGAGATCTGCTTTAATTCGTTGAAAAAAGATTGTGCGAAATTCTTTAAAAATGCCCGTTAACAAATTACTTTCCTTCGATTGCTGCATCATCGCTTGATAAATCGTTTTACGTTCATAAATAATTTGCAACAGCTGCAATACGGCACCTTTTTCAGAACATAAGTCTTGCTTTACTACTACTTTTTCTCGCAGCTCATCTACCATTTCTTCTCGCAACACATCAAACAAATGATAAACGTCTTTGTAATGTAAATAAAATGTACCACGATTAATATCTGCTCTATGGCATATTTCTGTCACTGTTATTTGCGATAACGCTTTTGTTGCTAACAATTGTAAAAAACTATTTTTAATACTTTCTTTCGTCAATACTGTACGTCTATTATTTTTTATACCCGCCACGTTTACCTCTCCTCCCCATCCATTCAACACTCTCTATATGCTTTGTTCATTTCATAACAATTACTATTATAGTGATTATTGACTTCAATACCTCTACAATACTATATTAACATCATGTCATAAAATCAACAGCTGTCTAAATTATACAGAGTGGAGTGTGAGCAAATTTGTTATTAGAAAACAAAGTAACTCTTATTACAGGAGCAGGAACAGGGCTCGGAAGAGCAACAGCGCTTAAAGCCGCTACCGAAGGTGCACATGTCATTCTAGTTGGACGACGAAAAGATAAGCTGGAAGAAGTCGCTCAAGAAATTAGATCTAATCATGGTATAGCTAGCCTGTATGCTACTGACGTTACCAACCCGGAAGAAGTAAAACAATTAAAACAACAAGTACTGGCAGATATCGGGCGTATAGATGTGCTCGTTAACAATGCTGGTGGAACGAAAGCATATCAACTTTTGCGTGATATGGACTACGCTACCTTCCAATCGGTTATGCAATTAAATCTTGATAGCGTCTTCTTAATGACATCTGCGTTTGTGCCAATTATGCGGGAGCAACAATACGGAAGAATTGTGAACATCACTTCACAAATGGCTAATTTCTACTTAGAAAATCTCGGAGCTTATTCGGCAGCTAAAGCAGCAATGGAAGCACTTATTCGTACTTATGCTATAGAAGAAGAGCAGTCAGGCATTTTGATGAGTCTGTTTGATCCTGGTAATTTAAAAACAGAACAAAATCCATATGGCGAAGGCGACCCTGCTACAGTAGTAGATAAGCTAATTGCACTTGCCGCATTGCCAACAGGCAGTGCTAATGCACAAACTGTACGTGCGTCAGCAGACTAAAATAATAAAAACCGCTAACGAAAGCAAGCAGCTACTGCTTGACCTTCATTAGCGGTTTTTTATAATTATTTTGATATCCGAATATCTTTATTGTGCAACGAAATATGATAGTGTTCATTGTATATAACTTCGAAAGTTCCTTGTGTGGACTGTTCTATCGATACTTGTGGCGCATCTTCATAGTAAGGAATTAATAAAGTAAGGAACACTGCTTTGTCTATATTCAATTGCTCCACGCTGTGCTCATACCTTACACGAATAGCATCACGCGATACATCTGTCACATCCGACATTCGCCCCGGTAGTAAACTACTTTCACCACAGTCACTCGTCAAAATAGCTAAGTTAGCTATGTCACTATTTGCAATAACTTTATTGTCCATGATGTTAACATCGGTAAAGTCTAGGTGAAAATAGCGTTGAATATGTTTCGCATTACTATGACGTAACCCTTCAAGTTCATCTACCACTGCTAAAAATTTGTTATCTACTAGTGCAATATGTCTGCGATGAATAATCGGCTCATAGTTTTCATGTTCAGCGCTAGCTACTTGATAAAAACCGCAATCCTGCACGTTGTAAATTTCACCTTTTTTTTGTGGTCCATAATTAAAAGAACCTAAATACTCAAATTGATCACGTTCGTCAATTAATACGGTAGAGTGATAATTGCTGCTTTTGAATTGTTTGCGATCTTCGTCATCTCTATAACAAAATATACCTGGATCTCCAATCATATCTTTACCCAACGCCGTAAAATCAAAACTCATTAGATCAATATGTGCATGGAAGTTTTGAATTGGAGCACGACAAGTGAATAAGAAGCTCAATGCTTCCTTTTCCCAACCGCTACGAATAATAGCTTGATGTATCGTTCGATTCCAAAACACTGTATTTTTGTCACAATGATAAGCTTCTTTACGCTCGATAACTACATCTAATTGTTCTTTGAACGCTACAATGTCCGGTGCTCTCCATATATGTCGCAACGCTTCTTCTCGTACTATTGATTTTTCTATCCAGTTAGAAGCAAGTGCTACCCAAGTCATATCATTTAACGCCATAAATCCATATATTCCACCCATTACTGCCAAATGATTAGCATTGGAATCACCTACAGGAACACATTTTCCCGTTGGTCGTAAGGAATAAATAGAATAATCAAGGTTATGACGAAAACGTTCCATAAACGGTTGCGAGAATGAAAAACCGAAGCGAGCAGCTAATACAGCCGCAAGTCCAAACCAAAACATACAACCATTATGATACGATGGACAACCTTCGATTTGTCCGCCATCTTCTGTTAATTGTGCTTCTGAACATCGTTCAATTCCATCAATGGCAAATTGTTTCCATTCCTCTGCCTCTTTAAACTCAGGGAAGTACAACGCTGTTGTTAAAACACCTAGACATTCCATCAAGAAGTGATTATGATCTGCTTTCGGCCATAACAAAGGCGATACTCTCCGCAAAAGCTTTATTTGCATATAAACCGATACCATATATTTTTCCAATACTTCATCTGTCAGTAAGTCGCTATGACCCAAATGTTCTAGTATTAGCGGCCATGTTTTATAACATCTAATACCTAACTCAAGAGCACGCAATGGGTGACACTGCGAAAACCAGCCTATAGGATGTTGCTCCATTTCCTTCGTAATAGGTACCTTTTCTATCCAATCTAACAATTCATCAATGACTTTCTGACCATACTTTCTTTCTCCTGTTAAAGAGTATGCTTCTAGCAATTCTTGCCAATGTGTCATACGATTCAGTTGCCATAGAAATTCATTGTCATTATGACGACGCTCGAGCCAGACAGGTGGATTACCAATGAACTCTCTTACTCCACCCGTTCCAGGCAATTGCAGCATACCATTATAAGCTAATTCTGCTGCTTCTACTGTTTGCTGTACAACTTCTGGTAATTGCTCTCTTATATAAGCGGCTTTTTCTGTCATTGGCTCTAACCTTGACCGTACGCGAACAAGCATTTCCGCTGCACTTAATTGTTCCTTCAAACATTCTTGTAATTGCATGACAGTACCTCCAACTATCTAATTGAAAATATCAAAGTATCAAAATTACATGACAACGTTGTTTCATATTTAATTATAACGAAAAACATAGCGTTTTTATTGTTTGTTTTATCTAATTCGTATGTTAATTTCTCCACATTATTGCCTTATTAATTCAATGTTAGCTATAATAATAATGCTATAAGTCAATTATATTGAGGAGAGAAGTACATGACTGCCCAAAAACAAAGTGCAATGGAATCTATGATTGAATGGCTAGCACATGAAGATGAACTCGGCAAAGCGCCTAGTAAAATAGAGTGTGTTGGAGAATTTGACTTGCACGATATGCATTACTACATATTTAAATTTAAAGCATCTACTTTTGGAAAGTGGTTGCTAGGAGTGTGCGGAGGGTATGAAAACCTCACCGAAACCACGCATTGCGGTCATGTGTTTAGTGAATTAGAGCCTTATGATCCAGCAACTGCTGAACAAAACTCAATTGAAATGGTTGAGATGATTCGCGAATATTGGATGAAAGAAGCGGCAGCATATGAAGCTGGCCAAGCAGAAGATGGAAATGATAGTAGCGATGAAGGCGGCTCTAACATTTTTAATGGCTTCGTTTTATTGAATTCAGATGAATGTGATTTGGAACAAATCAAACATAATTTACTCCAAGATTGGGGCATCGCTCCTACTCCGGATGAAGAAGAAGAGTCTGGTGGCAATACGCTTGTTTTTGAAGCAGAAGGATTTACTATTGCATTAAGTTTTATCAATGCCCCCGTTCCTGACGGAGAAGCAGAACATTTTGCAGGAGCTAACTTTTTCTGGCCGGAAGCTGTGGAAGTAACTAAAACGCACGTTTCTCAAATAATATTAGCCGTATTTTCACAGTCACATGATGCACTAGACACTGGTATAATGTACACGATGTTAGCATCTAGTAGTCTAAAGTTACCTAACGCTATCGGTCTCTATTCCTCGGGAACTGTATATCAACCAGAAGCTTTTATCGATATGGCTCAAATTATAAAAGAAGATAACAGTAGCTATCCGTTATTAAATCTCGTTTACTTCGGTATTGTTAGGTCAGAATCCGGTGTAAGTGGCTATACGTATGGTCTTAAATCGTTTGGAAAGAAAGAAATAGAGATAATAGATAGTGCGGCGGATTCTTCTGAGCTGTATGATTTTTTAATCGACATTTCCTCTTACGTATTACAATACGATGTTACTTTGCGAGATGGCGAAACGATAGGATTTACAGAAGATCAGAAGTTGCCAATTACGCAGTCCAAAGGCGTTTATATAGAAGGTGATAGTCTCAAAATCGGTTTCTAATTGTTTAAACATATATGCACGCAAATAAGCCGGCAAGCTTGACACTAAATCTGTTTGTCGGCTTTCATTTTTATAACTGGCGCTCTAGTTACTTATTTCTGCGATGCAATCTCATTTTACTATACAAGTACAGTTATGCTATTCCAACATCCTGACTTCTTCCGAGCTAGTATTATTATTCTTTTTCCGAGACGCGATAATAATTTCCTTTCCTTCCTTCAACAAAAGCCGCAATGATTTCATCAATACTGCTTTATGCTCCGCCGAGTGATTCAAGGCACGAACCATCTGACTAATTTTTTGCCACTTGGTACGACCCAAATCTTCAAACGTTCGAATATCTCCGACCTCAAAAACATGAAATAACGCAGATATAAAAGAAGTTCGTTCTTTTTGATCCAGTTTGGTGAGCCAAGACTTTAATGTCTGATCTAAAACTTCACTCTTTCGCTCTACACTTTCGCCTCGAACAAAACAATTGCCCATTACTTCCCATGAAAAAGCTTCATGCTGCATTAAAATCGAAGCTTTACTTTGTACAATCGTATACTCCTCCTGATGTTCCAGTAACATCCCGACAATAGAAGACTGTGGCACAATCGTACGCACTTTACTTAATATCTGTTGGTAGGCTTCACTACTGATCATCTTTTTGTCAAAACCAGGACCGTCATGATTATATACTTCTACAATTCGCTCCTTCATCTCGGCTTTGCACATTATAGCGGCATAAACAGCAAGATTGCCTCCCTTTGAATGCCCGCCTAGTCGTAGTAACTGCTCTCCTTCCCCCACAGTATCTTCCAAATAACATACTGCTTCGTACTGTGAAGCAACCGGCATCCGAATGCTCATATTGAAGTTTTCTCGCCAACCAACAATTGTATTATCAGTACCTCGAAAAGCGACAAAAGTAGAACCGTCATCCAATGCAACGTGCATAGCAGCAAACTGCTTTGTACTATCTAGATCAATAATATTTCCAAATTTGGACAGTCTAACGTTAGCAAAACGCGGGGCTAGCGCCAACTTACGCAAAAGTGGTAACGAAATTCGGACAATATAGCCCATCTGCTCCATTTGCTCTTCACTATACATAGAAAAGTAACGGTTAGCCGCTTCTTCTATTGTTACACTCGCCTGATTCCACTTCGTTGGTACAATATAATCAAAATTAACATAAACTAATTGCGACAATATCAAACTATCCACTTCGTTAAAAGGTGACTGCGAGAAAGACAAATCGCCACGCCAATCCAAATAATCCATTATATTTGCCATCAAGATTCCTCACTTAAATAAAATAACTATATTAATATAGGAAGGAATACGTCCGCTCACTACTCCTCACACTCTATTACCCTAATTTCGATATCGTCATTCAATTATCCTTCCATATGCAAGATTGTTATTAGAATGTCCTAATACGTAACAAACGATCATCTTGTCTGACTGATCTAGGATGTGTCTCAAGACTCATCACTAAGTCAATTTAAAAATCTACAGCGAAAATTTGCAATAAGAGAGTATAGTGGGAGTTTATACGATAAAACGTACAAACATACAAATAAGTACTGGGGGAGAAGTAAAGTCCATATAATTGTGTAAAATGCATCTGGAAGAAAATAAGAAGAGCCATGATGAATTATTTCCTTTAGAATGAAGTTGTCGAGACCACATTCCATGGAGGGATTCATCATGACTCAATATC
>NZ_JBHUMH010000054.1:0-66633 GCF_042684845.1 Paenibacillus yanchengensis
ACAGAGGAAATACATCGATATGGACCTATATTGGACGTGGAAAAAAGAGAAGAAGAAAGCCGAACCCAAGTCATAAGTCCGGCAGATCATATCTAAAGGGAATTTACACATAAAAAAGGACTTGACCATGAGCAGGTTGTTGTAGTGAAAGCTTTATACGAAAAAACGTATAAAAATCTGCAATTGTGTTGTAAAGTAAAGGGACGTCGTTGTATGCAATGTCATAAAAAATCTGGACGGAAAAACATGATGTTTTTCCGTCCAGATTTTTTTAGGGGCTGATTGGATAGCCCTGTTTTTTATTGTCACTTACCAGCGAATGAATACAGCTGCTTCTGTAAGTCCTCCGCCAAAACCGTATAGTAATAAGTTGTCTCCTTGTTTTACTATTCCTTGTTGGACGGCTTGATCTAGTGCTAGTGGAATTGATGCTGCTGATGTATTGCCAAATTGCTCCATGCTGGTTAATGTCTTTTCACGTGGAATACCGGTCCGCTCCAAAATAGCTTCTACAATGCGCATATTAGCGCTATGTGGAACAAACCAATCAATATCATCAATCGTATATTCGTGATCAGCTAATAGCTGTTGAATGCCCTTAGAAACGTTAGTGACTGCCCAGCGGTATACTTCGCGACCGTTTTGCACTATTTTTCCGTTCGTTTGGATAGGTGTCTGTTCAATTGTAGGTGCCAATTGGCTCAAATAGACTTGATGTCCACCGTTGCCATCTGTGCGTGAAAAAGAAGCAAGCAGACAGCCAGGCTGATCTGTAGTATATTCCATAACAATTGCTCCAGCACCGTCACCAAATAATATACATGTGCTTCGGTCAGTATAATCTGTTATTTTCGACATGGCATCTGCGCCGACAACTAATATTTTTTTATAAACACCGGATAATAACAAACTATTGGCAAGTTGAATGCTTGCTGTAAAACCGGCACAGGCAGCGCTAACATCGATGGCTCCGCATTGTGCAATAGAAAATTTTGCTTGTACACGTGCAGCCATACTTGGAAATATCGTATCTGGTGTAGAAGTTGCTACGATAATATAGTCAACATCTGAAAGCTCAACTGGATAACGAGACAACATATTTTCTATCGCAGCAAAAATGAGATCACTAGTAAATTCTTGTTCTGCAGCTATTCTCCGTGTACGTATACCTGTACGTTTAACAATCCATTCATCACTCGTCTCGATCATTTGTTCAAGTTCTTCATTAGTAAGTACTCGATCAGGTGTATAAGTGCCGATTGCTGTTATTCGAGCGGTAGAAAATGGTGGAGTTGTCTTCGTCACGAACTGTCACATCCTTTATAGATAATGGTGATATCTGGTTTTAGTACTTGGTACTAATTATAAAAGCAATCTTTCCTTGTTGTCAATATTAGTACGCAGCAAATTGAATCCTATATTTTACTTCATGTAATGTCTATAAAACTGTATATTATGTTCGCTATAAGCTCATTCTAAAAACGGGCAGAACGCCTATGAAAAATAATAAGGAGGGTTTATATGCGTAAATTTATGTTACTTGCTACAGCAACAGTATTATCAGTCGCTATTTTTACTGGTTGTAGTAAAAAAGATGATAGTGGTGTGCAGCAGCAAGGGATGATGAAAGACGGTATGATGCAAGATGGTACGATGATGCAAGACGGCATGATGATGCAAGACAAACACTTCTCCAACGATCAATTGAATAGTGCTAACCGAAACAAAGGGAACAATTTGATTGGTAATCACAAAAATTATCGGATGGAAATGAGTAAAGAAATAGCAGATAAAATTGTAAAAGATGCAAAAGTAAATTCAGCTTATGTTATGCTGACCGATAATAATGCCTATGTTGCAGTGATGATGGACGAGAACAATAATAATACTGCTATGAACAAGAACGATAATAATGCTGCTATGAACAAGAATAATAATAATGCTGCTAAAGATTCCATATCAGATGAGGTCAAACAGAAAGTTACCAAAGTCGTAAAGAAAGAGCAACCGAAAATTGAGAATGTATATGTATCAACTAACCCGGATTTTGTTGGTCGTATGCAAGGTTATATGAATGATGTTGCTGCTGGAAATCCAATAACAGGATTTATTTCGGAATTTAATGAAATGGTCGATCGTGTCTTCCCAGCTGTAACGACAGATACGAAAGATTTTAAAGGATTGACTCAAGAAAACGGACGAAAGATGCAAAAATAAACAAAGTGGCTTCCACTAGAGAAAGCTGCATATATAGAAAATTTCTATATGTGCAGCTTTTTCAAATGAAAACAAACATTGACCCATTCAAGATGATTCGTTAAAGTAAAATTAGTAATTATTTATGGTAAATTTTGAATGTAGGGGTGAATATCGTTTTGTATCGAGTGAGAAACAAAGATGTAGGTGCTAAGTGGTGGACTTCATTAATCTTTATCATGATAGCTTCGTTGTTTATTTTTTTACCAAATACAGCGTATGCTTCAAATACTGAAAATAGTGATACTAATGCTAGTAATGATGAAACAGCAGCATCGATAGCTGTGCAAAATAATAGCTTTGAAGAAGGGGAAACGGGCTGGCAACGAGTAGACTGGCTGCAAGATGGTGAAAGTACGACGTTTCAAATAGACGCTGCACAAGCAGTAACGGGAAATGCAAGTTTGTTTATACATAATGTAGCTGATAATCATGCGCGATATGTGCAGACTATTTCTGTGGAAGAAAACAAATTATATCGCATCCGTGCGCAAATAAAAGCCGAGGGTTTTAAAGTAGGTCAAGCTGGTGCGCATATACAAATCGAAGGTGTGGCAGCTTACTATCCGGATGTACATGATACGTTCGGACAATGGCAAATGGTTGACATGTATGTGCAAACGGCAAAAGACCAGCAGCAAATGACTATTGGTTTAAGTGCTGGTGGATATAGTAGTAACAATGCTGGCAAAGCATGGTTCGATGATGTAGCTGTGGAACAAGTAACTATCGTGCCGGATGGATATTCTGTTTATCAAGCGTTAGCTGCTGAAACGAATACCGCGTCTGATAGTGAACAACAACCAGTGCATATATCGCTATGGTCCATTTTGCTTTTTGCTGCATTATTTGCTTTTTTAATGTATGGATTTGTTGTTCTCAAGTTTCGAATGGAAGGGCAGCAACTATTAAGTGAACAGTCTTTAACGAGCAAACAAACATTGCTGCACATTCCTTACGTTGTATGGAGTCTAGTTTTTGTTGGGTTAATTCTTCGAGTAATAGTAACGATATTCCAACCTGGTTATGCTAATGATATTGGCTTGTTTCAACATTGGGCTAAATTAGCGAGTGAGCTAGGACTGCCGGGATTATATGCGACGGATAATTTTATTGATTACCCACCTGGATATATTTATGTTTTATATGTACTTGGAAAGTTGCATCAATGGCTGCAAATTAGTTATGCTGATCCATTTTCTATTTTATTGTTTAAGTTGCCGATCATATTGGCTGATGCGTTAACAGCGCTAGTTATATTTCGAATTGCTAATCTGAAATTACATACAACGTATGCCTCGTTGTTAGCTATCATTTATTTATTTAATCCACTAGTTATTACGAATTCTGCTGCGTGGGGACAAATAGATGCTATCTATGCGCTTATATTGGTGCTGTCTATTCAAGCGATGATTCAACACAAAACTGTTGCATTATCGATTTTGTTTGCAATAGCAGCTTTAATTAAGCCGCAGACATTTATATTTACACCTGTATTGCTTTTATATTTGACGCATCGAAAGGATATTAAACAATGGTTAATTAGTGCTGTTGTTGGCTTTACTACTTTTTTAATTCCAACGCTCCCATTCTTTTTGGGGCATGGTGGAATACCAGCGTTAATTAAATTGTATAGTTCCACCTTATCTTCTTATCCTTACGCTAGTTTGAATGCCTATAACATATATACTTTGTTTGGCGCTAATTGGCTGTCCAATGATGTTACGTTTTTAGGAAGTAAGTTATCTACATGGGGCACACTCGGTATATTTACTGCTGTCATTATTGCCCTTTATTATGCGCTAGCACCTGCTACTCAAACAGCAGACAAGCGATTCATCGATGCTTCGCATATTAAACGCTCTTTTTTTATTGCGATGGTTTTAATTGCAGTCGTATTTTTATTTGTAACAAAAATGCATGAACGATATATGTTCCCCTTTTTATTGTTAACTATATTCGCTTATATCGAATCACAAGATCGTAGATTACTTCATATATTCTTCGGATTTACGATAACGAATTACGTGAATGTTAGTATCGTACTCGCATATAGCAAATTTACAGCACAAGTGCCAACGGAAGGAATCGCAATAATAGGTTCGCTTGTTAATCTCGTTCTATTTGGCTACATGCTGTATGTTGGATATGATTTGTATATTCGTGGAAACGTAAAGAAGTGGGAGTTAAGTCGTGAGCAGGCGGAGCAAGATCGTCAATTGCTAACAACGATAAAGGATGATACGACAGAGCAAGTAAAGGCTAAAAGACGAATAGGGCGAAAAGATATCATTATAATGACCGTCATAACGGTTGTTTACGCTACAGTAGCTTTCATTAATTTGGGAGCGACGAAAGGACCTGTTACAGTGTGGCAGCCAAAAAGTAGCGGTCAAAGTTTTTATATTGACTTAGGTGATATCAAAGAGATTGATCGGATTACCAGTTTTGGTGGAGTAGGAACTGGTGCTTATCAATTAGCATTTTCTAATAATGGAACAGATTGGTCTTATGAAATGGAAGTGGAGCAGGATCATGTCGCTGTATTCGCTTGGAATACACAGAAGATACAATTAACTGCTCAGTATGTGAAAGTGACCACGCAAAAAGCTGGATTTTCGATGCATGAACTTGGGGTGTACGAAGCAGATTCGACTACGCCGCTACCGATAGCTGCTATCTATGACGAACAGGCTGTTGATGCGAGACGTGGTAATGTTGCACAGTTGTTTGATGAACAGCAATTGATGATTCGAGATCATCAGTTTAAGTTCGGTAGTTATTTTGATGAAATTTATCATGCTCGAACTGCTTATGAACACCTTGAAGGGATTAAAGCATATGAAAGTACACATCCTCCACTAGGGAAAATAATTATTGCATTAGGCATTAAATTGTTTGGTTTAAATCCTTTTGGTTGGAGAGTTGCTGGGACGGTTATTGGTATATTGATGTTGCCGATCATGTATATATTTGCGTTACGATTGTTTCGAAAAACACCATTTGCTACTATAGCAACGGCATTGTTCGCTGTTGATTTTATGCATTTTTCGCAGACAAGAATTGCAACAATTGATGTGTATGGTGTATTTTTCATTATGTTGATGTTTTATTTTATGCACCGTTATTTTATGATGAATTTTTATCGAGATCGGTTTGTCAAAACACTTATTCCATTAGGGCTAGCTGGACTGATGTTTGGTCTTGGATTTGCCTCTAAGTGGATCGCTGCATACGGCGGTGCTGGTTTAGCTGTAATGCTTGCTATCTCATTATTTGCTCGTTACAAAGAGTATAGAGCAGCTAAACGTGTATTAAAGAGCGGGATCAATCGAGCCGAAGGTTTTAAAGAAGGAATGGATCATTTTAATGGATCGATATTCGAAAAACGAGAGCTGACTCGTGTTATTGAAAAGTTTCCGAAATATACGATTTACACATTGCTCATCTGTCTTGTCTTTTATGTTGTCGTTCCACTTGCCATCTATATGATGTCTTATATTCCGGTTCTGAACGCGATGGATAGCGGATATACGGTGAAAGCTTTTATCGATTATCAAAAAAATATGTTTAATTATCATAGCAATTTAGTATCAACTCACGCCTTTAGTTCTTCGTGGTGGGAGTGGCCGTTTATGAAACGACCAGTGTGGTATTATAGTGACAAATATGTCGTAGAAGGAATGAAATCCACTATCGTGGCACTTGGTAATCCAATCATTTGGTGGACAGGTCTCTTTGCGGTTATTGCTACCATTTGGTTCAGTATTAAACGGCGGGACAAATGGATGTATACTGTTTGGATTGCTTATTTGTCTCAATATATACCTTGGATGCTAGTAACGCGTGAAACATTTTTGTATCATTATTTTGCTATGGTACCCTTTATGATATTAAGTATTGTATATATGTTTACACTAATAGAAGAACGATACCCGAAATGGAAGAAAGTCAAATATATGTACACGGCTGGTGCAGCTATATTGTTTATCCTTTTTTATCCTGCATTATCCGGGTTAACTGTACCAGATTGGTATATCAATGTTTTATTACGCTGGTTTCCTAGTTGGGTATTTTAATGGAGTGGCAGGAGGAGAAGACATGATAGCTGCATCTGATACAAGGCAGAATAGAGTGAAATATAGTGTGATTGTACCAATGTATAATGAAGAAGAAGTCATTACACATACGTATAGTCGGTTGACCGAAGTGATGCAGCAAACAGAAGAAACATATGAGCTAATCTTTGTAAATGACGGTAGTCATGATCGAACGTTAGAGGTCATTAATCAGTTGAAGCAGCAAGATGCGCATGTACGAGTAATTGATTTTTCACGTAATTTCGGTCATCAAATTGCGATTACTGCGGGAATGGACTATGCGGAAGGTGATGCAATTATCGTCATCGATGCTGATTTACAAGATCCGCCAGAAGTGATCTTGCAAATGATTGAGAAGTGGCAAGCTGGCTATGAAGTCGTCTATGCGAAAAGAGAAAAGCGTAAAGGCGAAACGTTATTCAAAAAGTGGACAGCTAAACTGTTTTATCGAGTGCTCCGTCAAATGACCAACGTGGAAATACCGTTAGATACTGGTGACTTTCGGTTAATCGATCGAAAAGTAGCACAAGTATTACGTGGATTAAAAGAAAAAAATAGATTTGTAAGAGGTTTAATTAGTTGGATTGGTTTTCGGCAAACAAGTGTCTCTTATGTACGTGAAGAACGATTTGCGGGGGAAACGAAATATCCACTTAAAAAAATGATTTCTTTTGCACTGGATGGCATTACGTCATTTTCATATAAGCCGCTCAAAATTGCTAGCTATATTGGTTTTCTCGTTTCTTTAGGTGGTTTTGTTTATTTGTTAGTCGTCATTTTCCAACGGTTATTTACGGATACGACGGAAACTGGTTGGGCATCCATTATCGCTATTATTCTTATTTTTAACGGTATTATATTAATGCTGTTAGGAATTATTGGCGAGTACATTGGGCGAATATATGATGAGTCAAAAGATAGACCGCTCTATATTGTTCGATCTGTTGATGAAAAGAATGAATTAGAGGATAAGCGTTTATTAGAAAAAAATAATGAAGGAACACAGTAATGAACCGTTTAAGGCAGTTTTGGTGGAAAAATGGTAAGCAGTTTGTTATGTTTAACATGGTTGGGCTGTTGAATACTTTTGTAGATATTGCTATATTTAGTTTGATGATCTGGTTTGGTTCTTTTATTGTGCTGGCGCAAGTGTTAGGATACATAGCAGGTATGCTGAATAGTTATGTATGGAATAGTCGGATTACTTTTCGTCAATCAACACACGAACAGACACCAAACAAGAGAGAAAGTATGATAAATGACCGTACTGTTCAAAAAGGGCGTTTTATTATATGGAATGGCTTGTTGTTACTACTTTCTACGGTGTTAATCGTAGTCAGTACCGACTATATTCATCTAGGCGTTGCCATTTCCAAAGCGCTAACTACAGTATTAATTGTAGTGATCAACTATGCTGGCAGTAAATATTGGGTGTTTGTTGATCAAGAGAAACGAGCGATGAATGAAAGGGAGTGAGTAGATGAAAAAATGGTTGGCTTATGGGCTAATTATTATTGGTGTTTTTGTTATTGTATATCCAGTTGCGGCAGAATGGTACGATAATCGCAAGCAAGAAAGAGTCATTGCCGAGTATGAAGAAGATATGAGGTTATTGGAAGAAGAAAGTGCGAAGTTAGCAGCGCAAAACCAGTATAACGATTTGGATCAGTTGTTTACGGAACAGTCTAATGTGTCAGAAGACGGAGAAGCAGCAGAAGCGGAAGAACCGAATGCAGCGCAGGGGGTAATGGATAAACTGCCAGATCCGATTGCGACGATCAATATACCAAGTATCGGGCTTAAATTGCCTATATTGGAAGGTGCAACCCAACAAAACATGAAATATGCGGCAGCTCATTTAACGGAAACAGCAGCTATTGGCGAGGTTGGTAATGCTGCGATATCCGCTCATCGTATGCGGGCGAAAGGTAGATTGTTTAATCGGTTAGATGAAGTGGCTGTCGGGGATAAAATTACAGTAGCTAATGGTGACGATTCTTTTGAATATACTGTCTACAATGTATCTGTAGTTGATCCTACGGATGTATCCGTATTAAGCTACAACAATACAGATAAACGACTGACATTAATAACGTGCGAACCGATTGTTAATCCAACGCATCGCTTAATTGTCCACGCTGAAATAAAGTAGTGAAATGAAGAAGGGCTTAACTAGCTAACATTAGCTAGTTAAGCCCTTATTAAATATAAGAAAGTATGGAAACTGGCTTATATTTAGTACGAACGCAGTTCACCCAATTAATTAGGCGCATGTTCGTTTTAGTCGCATAGATAGCAATTGAAAAGAAGATAAGCTGGAAGTGGTGCAACTATTAGATTTGTAATTCTCCAAGCTTAATTAGCTCAACAACGGCTTGTGAACGACCTTTAACATTCAGCTTTTGCATTACATTCGTGATGTGTTTTGAAATACAGTAGAAAAAGTTATGGTGATGTAATTTTCGTTGTTGTTTGGTCGATTGGTAGTTGAAAGTGGGTAGTAATATGAATGGTACCGTTATTTTCTATTTTAATTTCTTGTAGAAGTTGTTTGATAACATAATGCAACTCGTCAAATAGAGGAAGTTTCAGTTGAAGTAAAGCATGTAAGTCATTCCATATTGTACGTTCTAATTGCGATGTATTTTTGGCAGTCTTCAGTTGCTCAGTAATAACATGGAGTCGATCTTTGGTTGTTTTAATTTCTGTTTCGAAAAACGTTTTTTCGAGCAAATATTGTTGTTTATCATGGAAAATACCTGACCAATAATCGTGTCGTAGTTGTAATAAATATTGCCGTTTTTGTTCGACTTGTTTTGTTAGGCGATCTATTTCTTCGATTAAATCCTCGTAATCATATTTTATCAAGTGCCGATGTTGTTCCAACAGCTGGCTTGCAGTGGAAGATTGCTGCATCCAAGCTGCTAATTGCTGCAAAACTTGTTGACGAACTTTATGATATGGCAGCCATAACGCATTTTGACAACCAAGTTTACCTTGTCTTCGTCGTTTGGAACAGGCGAGATAGCGATAGCTTTCTTCTGTACCTAAAATTAATTTACTATCGCTACTAGCTTTCATTGTAACCATCGCACAGCCACAGTGATAACATTTTATAATGCCAGAAAATAAATTTACTTTTTGTCTATTGCCACCTTGCATTCCTTTGCTTCGTTCTAATCGAATCGTTTGGGCTAATTGGAAAGTAGCTTCATCGATAATAGGTTTATGAGTCGTAATGTTTTTGGCATATCGCCATAAATGTTTCGGTTTTTGTACTAAAACTGTTTTTCGTTCCGCCGTATCATTTACATTCGTGTATACTTTTTTTGTTTCAAATTTAGAAAAACGATTTTTACCAGCATAAGCTTCATTTTGCAAAATTCGAGAAACAGAGGTAACTCCCCACAATCCTCCACGAGGTGCTTTAATATGTTGGTCATTCAAATAGGTTACTATTGCTTTTTCCCCTAATTGATTTGTCGTATACAGTTGATATATAAGTTGTACGATAGGAACTTGCTCGGGCTGAGGAATAAGTTGATTCCGTCCGTTTATTTTTTTGGCGCTATATCCATAAGGAGGGCGACTACCTGTAAAATTACCGCGCAATGCGGATTCTCGCTTTCCTCGTCTAGTACTGCGACTAATTTGTTCACTTACCGATTGATTGATACTTGATATAATGGAAAATAACATCTCGTCATCTCGATCTGAATCATAATGATCATCAATAGAGATCAGTCGAATGTGAAGAGCGTTCACTAATTTTCGTTTTAAATTGATGGAATCACCAATATCTCTAGCAAATCTTGATAAAGCGGCAAAGATAATAATTTGGAACATGCCACGTTGCGCATCCCTTATTACTTGTAATATCGCTTGCCTATCGGTAATGTTTGTTCCTGATTCACGGTCTTCATAGATAAGTCGTTCTTCAGTTGCAAATCCCATATCTTCGGCATAATGTTTGCAAGCAGCAATTTGATGTTCCGGACTATCTTTTTGACTATCTTTGGTCGTACTTACCCGTACATAAATAGCAGCTTTTTGCATGTCATTACAATCCTTCCGTTTCATTATTTTCCACACAAGCTTTTTGAATAATCCGTATAGCTAATTGTTCGATAATGGTTGATAAGTCGAGTTCACCTTCTGTATACAAATAGTGAAATGTATCCTCCATTTGTTCAGTCATACTACTCTCCTCCATCATTTCTATGATGTGTTAACAATTTGGTTTATTGTTGCAGATGCATCAGTTACGGAACGAACGATATTTCAGGCATCCTGCAATCAATATATGAGATAGAGGGGTTGACCTATGTCATGGAGGAAACGACTTTACGACGGCAGCAGCAGCTTTTGACACAAAAATAAAAAGCAGCCAGCATCAGTTTTTACACGGATGAGGCTGCTTCTTTGTTATAATGATCGATCGACAGAACCACTGGATGTTACTTTTTGTTGTTGGGCTCGTTTAGGTAACTGTGTTTTACCTATAAGAATCCAATGCATTGGTAATTTTTGAATAAGTGCAATAATAAACCAACTAACGAATAATGCGATGAAAAAGGCAGCTACAACAGCAAGTTGATATAACAACGCATTTCCAGTATCTAAGTAGCGACGAGTAATAAATAATATAAGCGGATGTAATAAATATACGCCGAAGGAACAAGCGCCGAGATGGAGTAACCAATACCGCAGCTTAGGTCCTAGTTTTTTGTATAACCAAAATGCTGCTTGGAATAGAACGATAGCTGATAACCATGTATGCAAGTTCCACGTTAAATCAAGTAATCGAAGATGGAATTTTGCTTCGCCCATTCGTTGCAATGTAATAAATGTACCTTGTACAGCACTTGCTGCCAGCCACAAAGCCCACAGCAGATATTTCCAGCGACTTCGTAAAAAATTCATAAATTGATCATAGTAAAAGGCAACGAATATTCCGAGAAAATAATGAGACATATACGAGAATGAAATGCTACCTTTGTAAGGATACTTAATATAGTACATGTTTAGATATATAAATGCCCATTGGATAACGAAGCCGATCCATAGTGCATGTTTTGCCATTTTGGGCCATTTTTTAAAATATAGCAATAAGAAAGGAAATAAAATATAAAATTGAACGTTAACAAATACAAAGTAAAGATGGGCGTAAGCTTTGCCTCGTAGTAATTGTGCGAAAAAGCTAGTGACATTATCCCAGTTAAAATCAATCAAAGTTCCTTTGTAATACAGTTGTAACAAGTAGTAAATAGCAGAAAATAATACATAAGGAATTAAAATATATTGAATTCGCTTCAAGTAAAAACCTTTGAAAGAACCGAGTGTAAATTCACGATCTCGATAGCTGTAAAACAAAACAAATGCACTTAAAAAAATAAAAGTTGTCGTCCCTATTTTTAGAAAGGCATTCATGAAGTTGTAAACGGGATACAGTGTTGCGGTTGACTCCAGCATCGTTTCTACTTTGGAAGTAGCGTGTACGAAAATAACGGATAATATAGCTAATGCTCTTACGATACCAAGTTCATTAATATAGGGTTTTGCTGCTTTTGTAGTACTATTCATGGAATGCATCCCTTCGCGTTTTTGTTTTTTGATGAAAAGATACTTTATATATGTTAACATGTTCTAGTCTTAATAACTATTAAAATTGTTTAAAAATTCCTTAATATATGTTGTCAATTGTTGAAATTATAAAAAAAATGTAACATTATAAGAGAAGAGTTCGTTAGTATGGCTGAGTTGATTCGAGAGGAGTTTATGAAATTGTCTAGGAAATATGGAATAACAGCTTTAATTTTGACTATTTGTTTAGTAGTATCTGCTTGTTTTGGAGGAAAAGAATACCAGGCATTAGATCCTTATGTTCCATCTGATGTTAGCTCAGAGGGGACAGGTGTAGCGTTGGAGGAAAACTATGCTATAAATGCTGTAGTTGTTACAAGCGATAGTGGAGCTGCACATGAAAGCACGCTACAACATTTACAACAATCTAATTTGGTTCAACTTCAATCTTCCGAAATAGCAGTATCCGATTGGTTGGCGGTTCAACAACTAAATGAAGTTTACGATTTAGTATTGGTGGATAGTAGTTTAGCGAAAATAGGACAAAAAGAATTACAACAATTGATTGACAAGACAAGAAAGTTTGCAGAAGGTGGCGGAACAGTTTGGCTGCCACATGAATTTGTTACGCTATTTCCTGCTGATTTGACAGGAATAAAAGAAACGGTAGCGATAGATAGCACGTCATTGGAATTTACCTATCCTGAAGTGGATCATAACTTGCAAAGTATGCAATCGGTATGGCGCGAATTTACAGAGACGTACAAACAATATAATGGGCTAAATCCGGAGTTTCACATTAATCACGAATACGGTGCTGTATTAGATACGGCTAAGCCGATTGTTGCTCTTGATGATGCTGTTTTGTTTGCTGCTAATCAAGTTGGTAAAGGAACTGTTTTATGGACAAATCGCTTCTTACCTAATCAACAGTTTATTACACGAACAGATTTTCAACCGGAAGCTGAGCAGAAATATTTTCATTTTGGCTATGCAACTGCTAACTATATGTTCCATACAGAAATGGCGGCATATGCAGCGAAAGAGAAGTTTGGCTATTCATTGTTGAAAGCATACGGACCATATGGTAGACCTGGGTTAGCATGGCAAAATCATTACGAAGAAGCGTACTCATATGTGCTAGAAGATATGATTACATGGACCGACTTATTATATGAAAACAAACAGATTCCAACCTTCTCATTAGTACGCAGTAGTTATAATGGGGGGCAATGGCACTCTTCCATCGCTTGGAACGAAAACATAGGCTCCAAAGAGCAACCGAAATTTGCTGGATCTAATGAGCATACGTTGTTCAGTAGCGGTGTGAGAATGCAAACAGAGCAAGATTATCTCGATTTCAATCGTTATCCAGAATACAATTCTCTTATGTCTAATACGGAGCTTCCTTACCGAGCATATATGACAGCAGTAGATTGGGATGGCGATGGTTTACTGGACCTTGTAGCTGGTGAAGCGGAAGGAAAAGTATTGCTACTGAAACAAAAACAGTCAGACGCATTCAATTTATTTGAACAACCGGTAGAAATTAAAAATGTGAAAACAACCGATTATGCAGCACCGACTGCTGCTGATCTTAATGGTGATGGCAAATGGGATTTGATCGTTGGTGATGGGGCTGGAAAACTGTTTTATTATGAAAATAATGGTTCCGAAGGTAATCCTTCATTTGCAGCTGCTAAAGCAGTTGTCGATGAAACAAGCGCACCAATCACAGTCACTGGACCAGCTGCACCATATATAGCTGATTGGAACAACGATGGTGTAGTTGATTTGTTAATTGGAGACGGGGAAGGCTTCGTCCACTTATTTGTTGGCAAACAAGTGGATCAAACGATACAGTGGTCAGCAAGTGGGAAACTACAAGCAGGCGGGGCAGATATTCAAGTGAAGAAAAATGCAGCTCCAGCTGTCGCAGATTGGGATGGCGATGGTAAAGTAGATCTGTTGGTTGGATCTAATGCTGGACCTATTCAATTATTTACACGTACAAGCGGAGAGAGCTTAACAGATGCTGGACCTATCCAAGCAGAACATTATAATTTCTATGGTAATCAAGACTTGATGGCAGGTAAAAACGTTATTCCACTAGTCGTTGATTGGAACAAAGATGGACAACCTGATTTGCTTACTGGTCATATGGAGTATGGTATTCCTAGACCGATTGATTTAGGCTTTTTCCCATACAAAGAAGAAGTATTGAAAAATACGAAGTATGCTGTAGATCGGTATATACCATTAATTCCACATATGTTTTTGCATAGCAATTTGACGGATGAGCAAGAAAAGAATCAAGTAAAATTGCATAAGGAAATGTTTAAAAACCTTGGTTTAGAGTGGGAAAATGATATGGGGGTTAATCACCATACATGGCGGGTAAATAATGATATATTGCGTACATTTAAAAATCAAGCAGCATCTGGGATCTGGTGGAACTTTGGTTTCAACCCACCGTATGTAAGTACTGCACCGCGTGATGGGGTAGAGTTTTTACTGGGTATGCCGTTTGATTTGTCAAAACAAATGGAGATAAAAGGTATAGATGACGAATCTATTCCATTCGTGTTGAACGTACCAGCTCCACATATATTGAATTTTAATCGTGCTTGGGATGCATTAGCTACGTTTAATATGCCGCTTACGTATTTTGAACATATTGAGCATGGGCTGAAAAAAGGTTCCGATATTTATAATAAGCACATTAGTCAAATTAACGCATTGAATGATTTTAGAGCTAAGTATAATTACACTTTTATGACTGAACAACAAATGGCACGTTCATTACTTAATACGTTCCATGGTCAAGTCGATGTTACGATGCAAGAAAATGGCTTCACATTATCTCCAGATATGAGTAAAGTGCCATGGCAAGTAAAAGAGTATGAAAACACGCTTGGTATTCGATTGGATGTTGGAGAAAAATTTAGTCAACTAGAGCTAAACACAGACAGCTGGTACTATTCTAAAGATGAACGAGCATATTATATAGGTTTAGATAAACCAGTTCATGTTCAGTTTGTTGAAAAATCTACTATGGATGAAAGAATTTATATTAGCAAAACGAATACACCAGTACAAATAGAAAAAACAGAAGATACGTTGAAAGTAACATTAGGTACTTCAGGGATGCAAGAAATTACTTTCTATTCTCCTGTACCACTTGAGTTTACAGAAAAACTTGATTTTGTAGAGCGTAATGGTGATTTCTATACAGTTATTCATTATGGAGAACCAATTACATTTGAAGTAAAAGCTTTGAAAAAATAATACAAGTAAAAGTCATGAAGCTAATTGGAGTGGGAAAGTTGACTCGAATGAACTTCATGGCTTTTTTTACTGTGTTTCAAAACCGATCAGCTTCGAAATGTGGTTTCTAACTGTTTTTTCACTAATAAATAGTTGTTGTGCTATGTCACGCGTCGTTTTATCCTGAACCAATAGCTCAAAAACTTCTCGCTCTCGATTCGTCAAAAGAAATTTGTTTTTGTGGTCGTTTCCCCTCAATGTGTGTCACCCCTCCTTGCACGGGTATTTATATTTACAACAAGGTAAAGGGATACAGTCAACATATAATATGTTTCCTTGTGCATAATGGTTCATTATCAGATGAAATTGGGCAATTGGTTTACAAATTAATTGAAACAACTAGATTCTTATACACTTTATGCTATTATTAGTTTGTATTAGATTATTTATTGCAATGCAAATTAATGGTAAGGGGCAAGATGACTAGCATGCAACGAAATGTGTGGTTAATAGCAGTAGGTCTTTTAGTAATCCTTATATTATTGAATAACTCGATTTATTACTTCATGACCAAAAAGTCGTTAGAAGAATCATTAGAGCATGAATTGTTATCATTAGCTAAACAGATCGAAATTTCTGTGGAACAATCTCGTCTTGGATCGGAGCAATTCGAGAAGCAAATTGGACGTGAATTACGTGCTGCTGCCATTGCAACACAATATGCACTAGATTCCGATATTGAGAATGTAACAGATCAACAACTAAAAGAACTGGCTCTACAGTTGGATATTAACCATATTAGCTTACTTAAGCGTATGCAAGACGATATTGTTTTGTACCGATCTTCTGACAAAACCCAATTAGGAAAAAGTACGAAAAACTGGGTTCCGTGGCATAGTTACTTTCAACAATTGTTTCGTACGAAACAAGTAAATGGAAATTGGCTAGGGCAAACGTTGCCGCATTTTTGGAGTGGTCCTTTTGAAGTTTCTTCTACAGATGTAGCGAATATTTATAAATGGGGCTACTATTACGATGGTACAACCAATTACATTATCGATCCATATGTGCATTACGAATATTTACGCGAGTATAACGAAATTACAGGAATTGACAAATTATTACATGATTTATTAGCAACACAAAAAAACTTGTTAGAAATAACGGCAATTAATCCGTACACATTTCCCGATGGTAATATAACAGGATATGCAGATGGGCAAAAGCGCGATCATGTCGTGCAACGTGCTATTTTATTTGGTTCCTATCAGCATATGCTTAGTAAGGATGAGGAAGCAGTACAACAAGCTTTTACACAACGAAAAATTGTAACTTTAGAAGAAAAAACAGATAATAAACATTTATTTAAAATGTTTGTTCCTGTAGATGTAAAAGATAAAGGAATTAATATAACGAACTATAATGGTGAACCAATGGATCACTATGTGCTGTCGATTGTTTCTGATTACAGTGTTATTACAGAAGAGCTTCATGCCCAATTTTTGAACATTGGAGCTATCGTTATAATATTGTCCTTGTTCAGTTTTTCTATTGCTTGGTTTGCGATGCGCCAATTTAAACTTTCTCAAGAAAAAGCAGTACGGATTACACAAGAAACATATGTCGAAGAGATGAATAGTTTATTTCACGCCATTCGTTCTCAGCGTCATGACTACTTAAATCATATGCAAACGATTCATACGATGGCTGAACTAGCTAAGTTTACTGAATTACGCCAATATACGAAGCAGCTAGCTAATGAAATTAATACGGTTTCGGATGTTATTCCTGTTGATAATCCAGCAGTAGCAGCATTATTACGTTCGAAGCTTTCGCAAGCAGATTCGTTCAAAATTAAGTTTGAATGCAAATGCTCTCCTTTGCAGATGAAAGAAATGAGTGGGAAAACGTTAGATATTAATCGGATACTAGGTAATCTAATCGACAATGCTTTTGATGAAGTATTAAACTATGATGAGAATTTACGTTTTGTTGAACTAAGCTGTGGACAGCAAGATAATCGTATCGTTATTGAAGTGTCCAATTATTGCCCACATGCCAAACAATTACAAGCCAGTATGTTATTTAAAGATGGTCATACAACAAAAAAAGGTAGTCACCAAGGATTAGGATTATCGATAGTCAAAGAGATTACGGATCGTTATCGTGGCGAATTACAAGTATATTCTAAGGAAAAAGAATTTATCACATTTCTTATTATGATCCCGAATTAGGGCGGCGTGTATGGCATGAAATAGATAATAAACATCATCTGTGTCATTTTATTTCGCAGTGTGATGTTTTTTTGTTATGATAAGGAGATAGAGATAAGGTAGGTGGAGCATGAATGTTACCTTTTACAGAACTGCAAATAAGCGAACTAGAAAGAAGCTTGCGTCAAGATTGTACGGAACAAATCATAAAACGCGGTTGGAACTACTATAATGATCATCATGTGAAAAAAATAGAAATATCTGATCATCGTACAATACTAGGTCATGTTGCTGGATCGGAAGTTTATGCTGTTACAATCGATGCAGAGGAATTTCATTACAGTCATTGCTCTTGTCCGTATGAACAATGTTGTAAACATATAGTGGCTGTTTTTTTTCAACTATTGCAACAGAACATGCGCTTTAGTAAAGAAGAAATCGAGCAATGCTATTTTCGCTTGTTAGGGCTAAAACCAGCAAGGCAGCTTGTCTCGGCTAATGATGAGCTTGCAGACAATGGAAATTATACAGAAGCGCAGGCGGAACAATGGGTTTCTTTTCTACAAAAAAAGTATGGTGAGTCATGGCGAGGGTGTAGACATTCGTTGCATCCGATACAATCCGTCTTAACGAATATAAAAGCAGTTGCTCGCGATTGGAATGTACAGGTGCAAAAATTATATTGGTGCTATGCGATTATTTTTGTACTAAAACAGTCAGAACGAGCGGTAGCTTCAATCGATGCATTTAGTCGATATTACTATGAAACAACATTTTTACGTATGTCCGAACCGTGGTTGGCACAGTTTCACGATCTATTAGAACAGTTTATAGCGGATGCTGGGGATGAGTATGAGCAAAATACGGCATTGAAAAATTGGAGCCAGCTTGTTGTAGCAGAACTACGTAACAGTGCGCTTCATAAAGATCGTCAATTGATTGAGTGGGACTACATGTACATCGCGGCACTTCGTACGTTAGGTAAGTCATCCTATCTATTACAACAAGAGCAAGATAAAGTGACTGCCCTAATAGATCACCCATCACGCGCGATCTGGAACGAGGATTATATACAAATGGCGGCGGGATATATTACGTTTGAGCAAGGGAAGTATGAAGTCGCTTTACAATATATGCATGATGCTAATTTTGATCGTGTCCAAAAATTGATCTATGACTGTGTGCAGCAACTAACCAACAAAAGAGAGCTACAGCAAGTAATGGATTGGTTACATTTTATCTATACTCAGCTTCAAAGTAGTACAGGAAAACGTACAGTTGGACCATTTATTCGCTTATGTTTAGCTGCGGAAACTGCGTTTCCCGATGCTATGCATTTTGAGAAATATATGCTTGGATTACTTCCGCATTCTTATCTGGAGCTTAGTGAATACTTGATAGCAACGGAACGTTATAAAGCATGGGCAGAATTACAGTTGTACACTGGAGTAAAGCTGGAAGAGGTCAATATGGAACAAGTGCGCAAAGTGGCTGCATCTGATCCGCAACAAATGTTGCCGCTATATCATCAATCCATTGATGCTTCCATATCGTCTCGAACGAGGCAGGGATACCGAATGGCTGCTAAACAGTTGAAAGCTTTAGAAAAACTATATCAACAACAAGCTAAAACAGATAGTTTTCAACGTTATATTTATTTTATTGCGGATAAACATAAGCGACTTCGTGCTTTTCAGGAAGAGCTGTGGAAAGGGAATTTAATAAAATGACGCAAATTTCCAAACTTCAACGTTTGCATATAAGTGGGTTTTGGGGAAAAGAGGTAGATGATCAAGCTTCAGTGATCATTTATTCTACTGATCGCATTGCAGGAATGAAACTGCGTAATCTACTATTTGCTTGGCATCAGTCAAGCTGGTACGGAACCGAAATTACGATATCACAAGTAGGCGAGCAAGCTTATTTTCATTTGACAGCTGTGCAAGCACTCGATTTTTTGTCAGATGTAAGAGCAATTAGTATGGTAGACATCGTATGGAGCGAACAGATGGAGACACTTATTCAAATGGCAAAATTACTGCGAGAAATACTGGTGGAAGGTTGGTTTGAGCCGAGCTGGTCGAAGTTTCGTCAACAACAAATTGGATTTGATGTCACATTTCCTGAGCAACATACGTCCAAAAAACAGCAGTGGCAGCAATTGCTGCTAGCAGCGGAACAGCATGGAAATGGTGCTGTTAGTCATTGGATTGATGTCGTATTACAACAATTAATTCGGGAAAATGAAGCTGTACATCGAGCATACACTCACGTAGTAAGCAATACGAGCGATATGAAGTTGAGTGAAGTATATACAGATGAACAAGATTGGAAAATCGCAATTGGGCTAGAACAAGATACGACACCGTTTCGTCTTGCATTACATTTGTTGGAGCCGGATCGTGATGAAGGACGTACGGAGTGGCAGGTCGTTCCGTCCATTCAGCCATTAGATGAAACGTTATGGTATCCGCTTCATTATGATGCAGAAACGAAGGAATGGTTCTTTTTTTACGATGAGCTCCAGTGGAATAACGAGCAACTACCAGAACAGTGGCAGTCTTTTATTACAGAAAGAGTGGAAAAGGAAGAACAGAAATGGTCTGCATTATTATCCGATTGGTCTAGCAAATATAACGAACAGCAAAAGAGTGGAACATTAAATGAAATAGAAGTATGGCACTTTTTGCATGAAGAAAGTATACGTTTAGTAGAAGCCGGTTGTTCTGTTGTGTTACCTGCATGGTGGAATGAAGTGCAGAAACAAAAAATGGAGCTGCAAGGTAAAGTGAAGGATCAATATGGGACAATAGCGGAACCGCTCGTCGGGCTGTCGCAAATTGTTCAGTTTGATTGGCAATTAGCAATCGGTAATGTGCAATTGACGGAAGAACAGTTTTTGCAACTTGCTGCGCAAAAGCGTCGATTAGTACAGATCGGTGGGCAATGGATTCATCTCGATCCGAATCAAATGGAGCAAGTACGCGATTGGCTCAAAAAAGTTGGAAAACGGAAGCAGTATACGTTTCGTGATATGTTAGAAATCCATTTGCATGCGAATGATTCCTTTCAATTGGAAGAAGAACATCAGACGATTGCTATCGAGTTAGAAATGAACGAACATTTGCAGCAAATTATGAATCAATTGAAAAATATAGCGACTCTCCCTATACCAGAAGTGTCTACCATGCTGCAAGGGGAGCTGCGTCCATACCAGCAACAAGGAATGGCTTGGCTTTTGTTTTTACGCAAGTATGGTTTAGGGGCAGTTTTAGCTGATGATATGGGGCTTGGTAAAACCATTCAGTTTATTGCTTATTTAACTCATATTAAACAAGCGAAAACAATGGGAACTGTAAGTGAAGTATCTCGCTATCCATCTTTACTGATTTGTCCTACTTCCGTTATTGGAAATTGGGAACGAGAGCTTGCTCATTTTGCTCCAAACTTAAACGTTATCGTCCATTATGGCAATAAGCGAATAAAGGACGAGTCGTTCTATCGTTCTGTTGCTGATGCTGATTTGGTAATTACTTCTTACTCCTTAGCATTGCTCGATCATGAACAATTACAAACGATACAGTGGGATGCACTTTGTCTGGATGAAGCTCAAAATATTAAAAATACGTATGCCAAAGGTACCGTTGCTATTAAAAAAATTATGGCGCATCATCGGATTGCGATGACGGGTACGCCGATGGAAAATAGATTGACGGAGCTATGGTCGATTTATGATTTTATTAATCCAGGCTACTTGGGTAGCTTTACTAAATTTCGCAATTTGGTCGTCAATCCGATCGAAAAAACACGTGACACACAGTTAATTACTAATTTGCAGCGCTGGGTACAGCCTTTTATGCTTCGTAGAGTGAAAAAGGACCCAGCTATCCAGCTGGCGTTGCCAGATAAAGTAGAATCGAAAGTGTTCATTACGTTAACCGAAGAACAAGCGGCAATTTATGAAAGTATCGTTAATGATATGCTGCATAAAATCGAGACGCTTGATCCGATGAAACGGAGAGGATTAGTATTGTCGTCATTGTCTCGTTTGAAACAGTTGTGCAGTCATCCCTCTCTCTATTTGAAAGATCAATCGAAACAAATGTGGCAAGAAAAGCGTTCCAATAAGATGATGCGTTTGTTAGAAATGGTAGATGAAGTAGCTGCCAAAGGGGAACGTTGTTTAATCTTTACGCAATATGTAGAGATGGGTGAACAGTTGCAAAAGATATTGCAACGTCGTTTGAAATTGGATGTACCTTATTTATATGGTGGAGTAGCCAAAGAAAAGCGAGATGAAATGATTGCACAATTTCAAGACCAAAGCTCTACTTGCTGTGCTTTTGTATTGTCCTTGAAAGCAGGCGGGACAGGGTTAAATCTAACGGCGGCAAATCATGTCTTTCATTTTGATCGATGGTGGAATCCAGCGGTAGAAAATCAAGCAACGGATCGTGCTTACCGTATTGGGCAATCGAAAGATGTACAAGTGCACAAATTAATTGCGCTAGGTACGTTGGAAGAAAAAATAGATGCGATGATTGATAGTAAGCAGCTACTTAACGATCAAGTGGTTAGCCAGTCCGAACTATGGTTGACGGAGCTATCTACAGAGCAATTACAGGATGTATTTATGTTAAGACAAAGCTGGTTGAAAGGATAGAAGTGAATGGTGGAAAAACAGCAACAAATAGTAGTAGAAAAACAAGCTGATTCAAATGCAGAAGCTAACGAAGTGACCGAACGGTCAGATGCTTGGCAAGCATTTTATGATGAAGTGAGGATAGCATTAGAGCAGCTACGAGAGTAGCTGCTTTACCTGCGTTGCATAGCTAAAAATTTTATTTGGAAAAGTGATCGTAAGTGATATCATGTAAAATATAAGCAAGAAAAAAGATGACGGATGGTTGCTCATAATGGTGCTGCAAATGGGTAAGCTGAGTATAGTATATATTGGTGTAATGTGGATTGTTGCGCATTTCTAAATTACTTTTAATTAATGCGTCTACTTTATCAGCAATATCGACCATATGACCTTCATAACTATCATCTTTAGCATGGACGATAAAATCGGTTAGCTTCGTACGAAACATGCTCGGCAGTTGGTCAACCATTTGGCTTGCCAAATGACGTTCATATTGTTCAAAGGCTAGCTTTATTTGTTGTGAAGATTTTTTTATTGGAGAAGCAACGTCACCACTGACAGCTTCAACAATATCATGCAGTAAAGCTCGGGATAATAGCTGATAATGATCAATCGATGTAACTTGGAACCGCTCTGTCTCTAGCGTACTGTTGAATAGTGCAATGGCAGCTGTTCGAAAAGAGTGTGTAGCATCGTTGTCGGGAATAATATTGAAACTACCGCTCCAACGCTGAATAAGATCTAAATTCATCATATAGTGGACGAATAAAGCTACTCCGGTTGTCGGTTGAAATGGTTGTTTGCTAGGATGTTCGGGAAACAATTCATCGAGCAGCCAAATAACAGATTCGCTTGCATCTTGTTTCAATTGTTCATATAGACTGTGTAGTGTTGTACTGAAATAAGGATTACTTCCAGCATCATGCTCTCTTTTGCAAAATAACAATGCGTCGAGTGTATCAATATCTGCGATTAATTTTCCAACATAACTATCATCTTCTGCATTTACGATGTAATCGTAAAATGCTGGCTGTAAGGATCGGGATAAGCTTTGGACAAGCTCAGCACTGACTTCTTGCTCTAGCTGTTTAATATGATGTTTTACATGAGGATCTTTTTTGGTTATATGTTTAATCGAGCCGGTAATTGTTTCGTTCAAGTCATGTAGTAATGCCCGAGCGACTAATTGTAATTGATCGACGGAATGATTGAATTGCTGTTCTTCTATAATGCCAACTAAAATGGCAAGAGCAGCACAGCGAAAACTATGGCTGGCAGCATTGTCTTTGAAGCGAGGAGCATGTTCATGCCAACGAGCGACATACTGCATTTGAAAAATGGAGTGAAAGAATCGGCTATTATTCATGTGCAATCGTCCTTCTCTTTACAAATTTTTAACTTTAATAAGTATAGCATCTTAACCGTAACACATGTAGGATAAATAGTGGAACTAGCATTGCTAGTTCTAATGACAGATAATTTGGAGTGTGGATAGCTTGAATAGTTTTCGGGCACGATTGACTGTAATCATTATAACGATAATTGCACTTGCCGTTAGTGCTGCCGGCATATTAATGATGCAAACGTTCAAAAACATTTATATTGATTCGCTTGAAGATAATATGGTGCGAGAGATGAAGTTAATCTCTTCGCGAATGGATTGGAAGACGGAAGGTACAGAGGCACAATTACAGCAATATTATACGGAGCAAGCGAAAGAATTAAAAAGTTATACTGAGGCACGAGTGACATTTATTCGCAAAGACGGGACCGTTTTGGGTGACTCCGATTTCGCAGCTGCTGAGATGAACAATCATTTGGAACGAAATGAAGTGCGAGAAGCTATTCAAAACGGAACGGGACGAGCGGTTAGACCGAGTGATACGATGCAGATGAATATGATCTATGTCGCTATTCCGATAGAGCAAAATGGTACAAGTGAATATGTATTACGATTAGCGATGACGCTAAAAGAAGTCGATGAAGGTATTCGCAAAGTAATGTACGTACTAGTTGTCGGCTTACTTATTTTATTTGTATTAGCGGCAATTATTAGCTATCGAATAGCGTTAGGATTAACTCGTCCTTTAGAACAAATTACGAAAGTCGCTAAACGAATTACGAATATGGATTATAAGGCGCGTGTTACTGTAAGTAAGAAAGACGAAATAGGAGAATTAGCGCACGCTATTAATGCGATGGCAGATAGTTTGCAAGTGCAAATGGAGCGGATTAAGCATAATGAAAGTCAACTACAAACTGTGCTTGCTAATATGATTAACGGAGTAGTGATGATTAACGAGCAAGGGTCTGTCGTTTTGATGAATAGACGAGCGGAAGAAGTATTAGGTATCAAAGCGGATGAATTAGTGGAACGTCATTACACCGAAGCGAAGCAGCAATTTGAGCTGTCACAGTTAATTCAAAAGAGTTTAAATTCAAAAGAAGCGATACGTGAAGAGATTACATTTTATTATCCAGAAGAAAAGCTAGTAGAACTTACCTTCGTTCCTATTTGGGGACAAGAAGAAGTGCGTAGCGGCGTGTTGCTTGTATTACAGGATGTCTCGGCTATTCGCAGACTAGAAAGAATGCGCAGCGAGTTTGTGGCGAATGTTTCTCATGAACTAAAAACGCCAATTGCAGCTGTCAAAGGGTTCGCCGAAACATTGCTTGGCGGAGCTGTAAAAGATGAAGAAACGACACGTACTTTTCTGCAAATTATATTTGATGAAAGTGATCGTTTGAATCGATTAATTGGAGATATTTTGGAATTGTCCAAAATTGAATCTAGACGAGTTCCGTTAATGTTTTCACCAGTGGAATTGGATAGCTTTGTTAATAAAACTTTAACACTGTTAGAATCGGAAGCAGCTTTTCGCGGTATAGAATTGGTAAGTAACATTGAACAAGGGTTATACGTTGAAGCGGATGAAGATCGTTTGCGTCAAATTATTATGAATGTGTTATCGAACGGAATTAATTATACGACCGAAGGTGGAAAAGTAACGATAGCGATAGAAGCGTTAGATGAGGATTATATCGCTATTGAAATACAAGACACAGGTATTGGTATTCCTAAAAAAGATTTACCTCGTATTTTCGAACGTTTTTATCGTGTCGATAAAGCCAGATCACGCAGTTCAGGAGGGACCGGATTAGGCTTGTCGATCGTGAAACATCTGGTGGAATTGCACAAAGGAACGATCACGGTTACAAGCACTACAGGTGTCGGAACGACCTTTACCATTATTCTACCGGTATTGCAATAAAAAAAGTTGCCTAATCTTCGAACAAGCGTGGTAAACTAGAGATAGTGATTAATTATTAGAAGTACGAACAGTATTCGTATTTCATTGTAATGGTACTATTTCTCTCATGGAGGTTATCATGAATTATAAGGTGCTTGTTATTGAAGATGAGCCGACACTAGCCAGATTACTTTCCTATAACTTGGCACAGGAAGGTTATGAAACGACGGTAGTCGATCATGGCGGTGAAGGGTTGCATGCAGCGATGCACGGTAGTTATGATTTAATTATTCTCGATATTATGCTTCCGGGGTTAAATGGTTTTGAAGTGTTGAATCGATTGCGGGATAGTGGCAATAAGACTCCGGTTATTATATTAACCGCTCGTAATGCAGAGGAAGAAGTCGTCCAGGGGCTTAAGCACGGAGCAGATGATTACATTACAAAACCGTTCGGTGTTGCGGAACTTTTGGCTCGTGTTTCTGCTGTTTTACGTAGAACACAGTCTGATGACGGGGAGCCTACATCTTCGAACGAAAAAGTAATTCAAGCTGGTGATTTGTTTATTTATCCCGAAAAGTATGAAGTGACCTTGCATGGAGCAAGCATTTCATTAAGACCAAAAGAGTTTGAAGTACTGCTATACTTAGTACAACGGCCAGGTGTCGTTGTTACGCGAGATGATTTGATGAATGTAGTGTGGGGATTTGACTACTTTGGTGGTCAACGGACAGTAGACGTACATGTCAGTTCTCTGCGCAAAAAGTTAGAATTAGGGCAGCAATCTGTTGCAATCGACTCCATTCGTGGTGTGGGATATAAATTAGTAATGAAAAAAAAGCTCGAGACCCGTTAGCCGGAATCGAGCTTTTTTATATTTGTTTCCATTGTAGCATTTTATTTTGAAATTGTTTTGGTGAGCAATCATTATATTTTTTAAACGTTTTATAGAAATGAGCCATATTTGGCATGCCTACTCGTTCACTAACTTCAGCAATGCTTAAATCTTTCGTCAGTAATAATTTTTCCGCCCATTTTACTTTTCGATAATTTACATATTCGGTGAACGATAAGCCAATAGTTTTTTTGAAGTACTTCACAAAATAAAAATAACTCATGTTTGCTAATTTACATACCTCTTCGACAGAAATGCGCTGATGCAGGTTTTGCTCTACAAAGTTAAGAACTGGTTGTAAACGAACACGGTCAAAGTTGTCTTGCTCTAATAAAACTTCTTTATTGTCATTACGTAGCAACAGCAAAAGTAGTTGTTTAATATTAATACTAACCGCCAGCTCATAGCCGATAGATTTGTGAATCGATTCGTCTAATATACTGTGTATAAGAGCAGTTGCTTGTTGCTGTACATGGGCATGCTGTTTGAATATATAGTTTGCTTGACTTAATGGAAAGTGGGTTTCAGTAAAATACTTCAAATAAGAAATGGAGCTTTGATCAAAAAAACGATCCAGCTCAAATTGCAATACAATATAATCGGATGCTTCTATGGAACGATCACGATGCAATTCTGATGTACCAATTAAAAATATATCACCTCTTCCGAGTGGGAAAATTTCATCTCCGATATATACTTCGATTTTTCCATCGAGAACAAGCAGCAACTCAAGTTCTTTATGATAATGCCAGTTGATGTAAGTATCGTTACCACGTATGGAACGAAATACACGGAGCGATAGCAATGGATTTTCATAAGGTACTTTTTCATTAATGGCTTCCAACTTCATGGCATTATCTCCTTCCGAATATTTTGCGCACGACTTGCGTAGCTACTTCTGACATCATCATTCCGATAGCAATTGCTCCAGAAATAAGTAGTGCTTCTGTCCCTAGTTCTATTGCAATATCATATTGATCCTCGACGACATTCCGCATCGCATTATAAGCGAGCCTACCGGGAACGAGCAGTATAATACCTGATACATTAAATAAAATAATCGGTGTTTTTAATTTACGGGCAAAAAATTGACTGATTAACGTAACGCCAAATGCAGCTAACATAACGGCAACAATACTGCTGAGTGCTAGCCAATCTTTGGCTGCTAAATTAATGATCCAACCTGTCATGCCGACGAAACCGCACACCGGGAGTAGCTTTGCAGGTACATTGAATAAAAAACCGAATGTTGCTGTTGCAATAAAACTTATCAGTAAGTGTAGCCAAATGCTCAATGTAATATGTACTCCCTTCTAACTATATAGCGTTAATATTGCGGCGATACCAGCTCCGATGGCTGTTGCGGTTAATAAGGATTCTGCACCTTTAGATAGACCTGAAACAAGATGACCTGCCATCAGATCTCTAACTGCGTTCGTTATATTAAGACCTGGAACTAAAGGAATGACAGATCCGATAATAATCGTGTCGAGATTGGTAGCTAGACCGTAGTCAGTCGTCACAATGGCTAACGTACCTATTAATAAAGCTGCAACAAATTCCGCAAAAAATTTAATTTTAATATAAGAATGCAACCAAATAAAACAATAGAAGCCAGAACCACCGATCATAAGTATCGGCAATAGATCTGTCCAAGTGCCGCCTACCAAAAATAAAAAACTACCGCTTGCGATAGCTGCTGCTAAAGTGGTAAGCCAGTTTGGATACTCCGAACGCTCTAAATCGATGCTTTGCATCTTTTCGTATGCTTGATCGGCATGCAGTTTTCCGGCAGCAATTTGCCTAGATACGTCATTAACGAGCGCAACTTTAGTTAAATTGTTATTTCTTTCGGAAATTCGAACGAGTCGTGTTGCATGAGTTGATCCATCAATTGCAAATAATATGCCTGTTGGTGTTACATAACTATGAGAATGGGTATGCCCATATGCGGCGGCTATTCGCATCATCGTATCTTCTACACGCTGCGTTTCACCACCGCTTTCCATTATAATTTTTCCTGCTAGCAAACATAGTCGAGTAATAAATTGCGAATCTGACTGTACATTGTCGATGACTGCTGCATCATTAGTTATTTCCGTATGGCTCATGCGAATGTGCCTTCCCCTTCCTAATGAATCTATCCTTCTCTAATTATATCATACGCAAAGGACATTTCATTTTAGCTTGTTTTATAAGTAATTGACAAGAGAGATTAGACGTTTCAAATCTTGGTAATCATATTATTATCATTTCCTGCCGTTTTTTTGAAAAAAGGAGCATCTTTTCTTCAGTTTTAACATTCCATTAACAAAAACAGAATACTTCATTAACAAACGAGCCTTAATATGAAGAAAGAAAGAGAAACGTTAAAAAAAAATAATATATTCAATAACTATGAGGAGTGGTTGTTTTGATTAGTAAAAAGAAAAGAGTTCTAAGTTTTACACTTGCTTCGGTAGGAGCGATTATGTTACTTGCTACAGCATGTGGTAACAAAGAAGAGGGAACAACTGGTGGCGCAGCATCGAATAAACCAGCTGAAACAGCACAAGTATCCAATACAGCAGCACCAAGTGATGCGAAATTGACTGGTACCGTTCGAGTGGATGGATCAAGTACCGTTTTCCCGCTGACAGAAGCAGCCGCAGAAGAGTTTAGAGTAGAGCAACCTGATGTACGTGTACCAGTTGGTGTATCCGGCACTGGTGGTGGGTTTAAACAGTTCTGTGCAGGTGAATTAGAAATTGCCAACGCATCAAGACCTATTAAAGATGAAGAAGCTGCGGCATGTACAGATAGTGGTATCGAGTTTACAGAATTATCGGTAGCTTATGATGGATTGTCCGTTGTAGTAAGCAAAGAAAATGACTTTATCGATCACTTAACAAAAGAAGAATTAAATAAAATCTTTATTACTGGTTCAACAGTAAACACTTGGAAAGATGTTCGTGATACTTGGCCAGATACGCCAATTCAAATATTCTCTCCAGGTGCTGATTCTGGAACATATGACTACTTTAACGAAGCAATTTTAGATAAAGAAGGTATTCGTAACGACAAAGCAATTGTATTTAGTGAAGATGATAACACACTAGTAACAGGTGTTACTGGAAGTAAAGATAGTATTGGTTACTTTGGATTTGCTTATTACGAAGAAAATAAAGATAATTTGAAAATTGTTCCAATTGATGGTGGTGCAGGTCCAGTATCTCCAACATTTGATACGATCAAAGATAGCAGCTACTCTCCACTTTCTCGTCCACTATATGTATATGTGAACAATAAAGCAATGGAAGAGCGTCCAGAAGTAAAAGAATTTATGAACTTCTATATTAATAATATCGGTCCGATGGCAGCTGAAGTTGGTTATGTCGCCTTGCCAGATGAAAAATATGCAGAAGAAGCAGCAAAAATTAAATAAGCAAACGATAAGCTAGCGTTACGTAATAATGTGGTGTCTATCACAGGCATCACATTTTTCACGCAAAAATTGTTAACGAATTGTAAAAGGAGGCTTAGCTGATATGCAGCCTGCCCAGTTTAAAAACAAACGTAAAAGTGTCATGAACATGATTATGCCGGTCGTACTTTTTTTATGTGCGAGCGTTTCGGTATTAACGACGATTGGAATTGTAGTTACTTTGTTAACTGAAACGATTGATTTTTTTAAGAAAATTCCTCTGTGGGATTTTTTGACTGGTACGAAGTGGTCGCCACTTATTGCACCGAAAAGTTTTGGTATATGGCCATTGCTTTCCGGAACATTACTTATAACAGTTATTGCTTGTTTAGTTGCCATTCCTATTGGTCTTGCTAGTGCTATTTATTTGTCAGAATATGCTCCAAAAAAAGTAAGAAAAGTTGTAAAACCAATATTGGAAGTGCTAGCGGGTATTCCTACCATTGTTTATGGTTACTTCGCGCTAAGTATTGTCACACCGATTATTCAACAAGTATTTAGTTCTGCTGGTGTGTTTAATGCGCTAAGTGCCGGGATAGTTGTCGGAATAATGATCATTCCGATGGTCAGCTCATTGAGTGAAGATGCGATGTCGGCAGTACCTCGTGCTTTACGTGATGGAGCATATGCACTTGGAGCAACACGCTTTGAAGTAGCGCTAAAAATAGTATTACCAGCAGCGACATCTGGCATAGTAGCAGCGGCGGTACTTGCCTTCTCTAGAGCGATTGGTGAGACGATGATTGTTACACTGGCAGCCGGTTCTACGCCAAATATGACCATTAATCCACTTGAAAGTATTCAGACGATGACGGCATATATTGTACAAGTAAGTCTTGGAGATACACCGCATGGTTCTGTAGAATATGGATCGATCTTTGCAGTTGGTATGACATTGTTTGTTATTACCTTCTTGCTTAATATGATCGCTCAATTTGTAGCTAAAAAGTTCCGGGAGGAATATTAATATGAATATTTTCCATGATGCTAATCATAAACAAATTTTGCGGCGGCGAAGAACGGATTGGCTGCTTCATATACTGTTTGTACTAGCTACCTCCATCGGGGTTGTTGCATTATGTGCGCTGTTAATTGATATCGTTATTGATGGTATTACCCGTTTACAACCACAATTGTTTACTGAGTTTCCTTCGCGAAAAGCAGACAAATCAGGAATGAAGTCAGCGCTCGTTGGAACGATTTATATGCTATTAATTATGGCGCCAACATCTTTTATTTTCGGTGTAGGAGCAGCGATTTATTTAGAAGAGTATGGGAAAAAAGGTCGGATTACAAAACTGATCCAGTTGAATATTAGTACACTTGCCGGAGTACCATCGATCGTTTACGGTATTTTGGGATTAGCTATTTTCGTTCGCTTGTTTGCACTGGAACGTAGCTTGTTAGCAGGAGCACTCACGATGACGTTGCTTGTCTTACCTATTATTATTGTTTCGGCGCAAGAAGCGATACGGGCTGTACCACGCTCGAGGCGAGATGCATCGTTTGCACTTGGAGCGACAAAATGGCAAACAGTGTCACGAGCTGTATTACCATCGGCGATGCCGGGAATATTGACGGGAGTTATTCTTGCAATGTCACGTGCAATCGGAGAAACCGCACCACTTATTATGATTGGTGCGTTAACGTATGTTCCTTTTCTTCCGAATAGCATGATGGATTCATTCACAGTCATTCCAATTCAAGTATATAACTGGTTATCTCGACCACAAATGGAGTTTAAGGAACTCGCAGCTAGTGGAATTATCGTATTGTTAGTTTTACTTTTACTTATGAACTTCTCTGCTATATTGCTACGTAATAAATATCAAAAAAATGTGTAATCCTCTAGGGGGTACAAGGAGGCAAGCAAGATGGCGACATTAATCGATATAAAAAATTTGAATCTATTTTATGGGACATTTCAAGCATTGAAAAATGTAACCTTTACTATTCCCGAAAAAGCTATTACAGCATTTATCGGACCATCTGGTTGCGGGAAATCGACATTACTACGGACGCTTAATCGAATGAATGATATGATTCCAGGCACAAAAATTGACGGACAATTAAAAATTAGTGGAACAGAAGTGTATTCTAATCAAGTGGATGTGGAGACGTTACGAAAGAAAGTGGGCATGGTTTTCCAACAGCCGAATCCTTTTCCAAAATCAATTTATGATAATATTGCTTATGGTCCACGATTGCATGGTATTACAAATAAAGCGAAACTAGATGAAATTGTAGAAACCAGTTTGAAATCAGCTGCGCTCTGGAACGAAGTAAAAGATCATTTGCGTCGTTCAGCATTCGGACTATCCGGTGGTCAGCAACAACGTCTTTGTATCGCAAGAGCGCTAGCAGTTAATCCAGATATATTGCTAATGGATGAAGCAACAAGTGCGCTAGATCCGATATCTACACTTAAAATTGAAGAGCTTGTTCAAGAGTTGAAAAATAATTATACGATTGTTATGGTTACTCATAATATGCACCAAGCAGCGCGTGTTTCGAATCAAACAGTATTTTTTCTAAACGGGGAAGTTATTGAATATGCTGAAACTGACAAACTGTTTACTACTCCAAAAGATCAACGAACAGAAGATTACATTAGTGGACGATTTGGTTAAGTATTAAAAGGTGAGGGAGCGAGAGAGGAAATGATGACGTTTCGAAAAGAGTTTGATCAAGGATTAGAGCAATTGCATAATTTGATCGTAGATATGGGAATATTTGCAGAACAATCGTTAATAAATGCGATGAAATCATTACAAACTCAAGATTTGGAGCTAGCTGGGGAAATTATTAATAAAGATAGTGAACTGAATGCGAAGGAAGAAGAAGTAATGGATTTGGGATCACGTTTAATCGTGACACAACAACCAGTAGCCAAAGATTTACGTCGCATTTTATCTTCCTTTAGAATTGCAAGTGATTTGGAACGAATGGGTGATTTGTCAGTTAATATTGCTAAAGTTGTCATTCGAATGAATAGAGAGCCCATCATAAAGCCGCTGATTGACTTGCCACGTATGGCTGAACTGGTTGTTTTGATGACACGAGAATCAATCCAATCTTTTGTCCAGGAAAACGTAGATCTTGCTTACAAAATGGCAAAAGATGATGATGTAGTCGATGCGTTATTCGGTCAAATTATGCGTGAGCTTAATATGCTGATGATGGAAAATCCACGTAATATAGGGCAAGCATCTTTATTACATGTGGTGGGTCGCCATATTGAACGCTTTGGTGATCATGCAACCAATATCGGTGAGAGTGTTGTTTATTTGGTAACGGGAAAACGGCCAGATTTGAATACGTAATATTAAAATTTGCTTATGATGGGTTTTCTAGCGAGCGGGATGCTTGAGAAAGCCCATTTTGTGTTATGATAATAGGGTAGGTATTAATCAGACGAGGTGCTGAATGATCATGACGAAATGGATGTTAATTGACGGTAGCAGTATTGCTTACCGAGCGTTTTTTGCAATGCCACCACTGACTAACTCAGCAGGTATGCATACAAACGCAGTATATGGTTTTACTACGATGCTGCTTAAATTACTTGATGAGTATAAACCAAGTCATATATTAGTTGCTTTTGATGCGGGAAAAGTGACGTTTCGTCATAAACAATATGAGGATTATAAAGGTGGAAGACAGAAAACTCCCCCTGAATTGTCAGAGCAATTCCCGATACTAAAGCAATTAATTGAAGCATTTGGCATAACGCAATATGAGCTTGATGGCTATGAAGCCGATGATATTATAGGGACATTATCACGACTTGCTGATGAACAGAAGGAAGAAGTCGTTATTGTTACTGGAGACAAAGATTTATTACAACTGGCATCAGATCATGTAACGGTACTGCTTACTCGCAAAGGAGTAAGTGAAGTTGATACGTATACTCCCGCTGCTATTTCGGACAAGTACGGTTTATCTCCACAACAAATTATTGATCTTAAAGGATTGATGGGTGACGCTTCTGATAATATACCGGGCGTACCAGGAGTTGGCGAAAAAACAGCTTTGAAATTGCTGCACCAATATGGTTCTGTCGAATCTGTTTTGGAAAGTCTTGACGAGCTAAAAGGAAAATTAAAAGAGAATTTAACGAATCATCAAGCAGATGCAACAATGAGTAAACAACTGGCGACGATCTATCGTGAAGTTCCATTAGAGCAAACACGAGAACAATTGCAGTATGCTGGATTTGAGAAGGAAAAACTGGCAGAAGTGATGCGAAAACTAGAATTCAAATCGTTGCTGGAACGTTTAGATATAGATGTAAGTAGTGGAGCAGATGAACAAGCGGTACAGAAAGCTGTTGCTGAACTGCAAATAACTGCGCTTGATGAGACTAATACAGCAGAACACGAACAACAAATACAACGATTATTACAATTGTTAAAGACGGAGAAGAGCCACGGTTTGTTTATTGAATCGATTGGCGACAATCCGCATCATGCTACGTTAGCCGGGCTTGCAGTTGCTTTAGAAGAAGAAGTGTTCGTTTTTGGAGCAGAATTGCTATCATCTAAACTGGCAAGACCATTATTTGATTGGTTAGCTGATGAAGAACAATATAAGTACGGCTATGATTTGCACAAAGCGGAGCTAGTACTACGATGGTTAGGTTATTCGTTAGGTGGAACTAACTTTGATATTCATTTGGTTGCTTACTTGCTTGATCCGACCGATGGAAACCAAGCGCTCAGTGATATAAGTGAAAAGATGGGAATTGCTGGTGTGGCTTCAGATGAAACAGTCTATGGGAAAGGGGCAAAGTTTAAGCTACCTAACTCCAACGAGCTGTACAAGCATTTAGCGATAAAAGCAGATGCTGTTCGTAAGCTGATGCCATTATTGCAGGCAGAGTTAGAGAAGACGGATATGGGCAAATTATATTATGAATTGGAACAGCCACTTTCACGGATTCTTGCCAAAATGGAGCATCAAGGAATAATGGTTAGGTCTGAGGAATTAACGGAGCTTGGGTTACGACTAGACGAACAAATTACGAGCATGGTCACACAAATATATGAGCAAGCTGGTACGGAATTTAATATTAGTTCACCAAAACAGCTTGGCGAAGTATTGTTTGAACGATTGGGATTACCAGCGCACAAAAAAACCAAAACTGGTTATTCCACTAGTGCCGAAGTGTTGGAGGAATTGGCGCCCTATCATCAAATTATTCCGCTTATATTGAACTATCGTCAAATGACGAAGCTACAATCAACTTACGTAGAAGGATTACTGAAAGAGATCCGACCGGAAACTGGTAAAATTCATACGTATTTTAGGCAAACAATTGCTGCGACAGGACGGTTGAGCAGCCAATATCCTAACTTACAAAACATCCCGATTCGTTTGGAAGAAGGAAGACAAATTCGGAAAGCATTTGTACCTTCTGAACCTAATTTTACGATATTAGCTGCTGACTATTCTCAAATTGAATTACGAGTGCTGGCTCACATATCTGGCGATGCCAATCTCAAAGAAGCTTTTATCGAAGAAATGGATATTCATACGAAGACGGCGATGGATGTGTTTGGGGTTGCTGCATCTGACGTAGATTCCGATATGCGGAGATCTGCCAAAGCGGTTAATTTCGGTATTGTATATGGGATAAGTGACTATGGTTTATCACAAAATTTAAGTATTACGCCAAAAGAAGCGGCCAAGTTTAAAGATCAATATTTTCAAGTGTTCCAAGGTGTACGTAAGTTTATGGATGACATTGTGCTGGAAGCAAGAGAAAATGGATACGTTACGACAATATTAGAGCGGAGACGTTACTTGCCAGAGATTAAATCATCTAATTTTAATTTACGTTCCTTTGCCGAAAGAACAGCGATGAATACACCGATTCAAGGTTCGGCGGCAGATATTATTAAACTTGCGATGGTACAAATGGATGAAGTTATAAAAGAGAAAAAATTACGAAGCAGAATGCTACTTCAAGTACATGATGAGTTGGTATTTGAAGTTCCAAAAGATGAATTAGAGTTGATGAAACAACTAGTACCAGAGGTAATGTCTAACGCGGTTAAATTAGATGTACCTTTAAGTGCATCTGTTAGTTTTGGTGCAAATTGGTACGAAGCAAAATAGTAGTGTGGGGGATTATGTGCCATGCCAGAGTTACCGGAAGTTGAAACGGTTAGAAGAACATTAATGCAACTAGTAGTGGGGAAACAGATTGACCATGTTACGATTAACTTGCCACGCATAATAAAACGACCGATCGAGCCTGAACAATTTGCCGATGCTATTGTTGGTCAAACGATTCAGACGATTGAGCGTAGAGGGAAATTTTTGAAAATAATGATGGATGAGTTAATGTTAGTATCACATTTGCGAATGGAAGGGAAATATGGGGTGTACGACAAAAGTGATCCGTTGGAACCTCATACCCATGTCATCTTTCATTTTACAGATGGTACGGAATTAAGGTATAGAGATGTAAGGCAATTTGGTACGATGCATTTATTTTTACCCGCCGAGGAATCACTACTTCCGCCATTGAATAAACTTGGAGTAGAGCCTTTGGACGAACAATTTACTGTACAAGTGTTACGAGAAAAGCTGGAAAGACGTTCATCCAAGATTAAGCCGTTGTTGCTGAATCAAGAGCATGTCGTTGGATTAGGCAACATTTATGTCGATGAAGCTTTGTTCAAAGCACGGATTCATCCGGAGCGAGAAGCGAGTACATTAACAGAAGCCGAGTGGTCGATGCTGTTTATTTCTATTAAGGAAACGTTGCAGCAAGCGGTGGAAATGGGCGGATCTTCTATTAAATCGTATGTAAATGGACAAGGTGAAATGGGGATGTTCCAACAGCAATTGCTAGTATATGGTCGAAAAAGTGAACCATGCCCAACATGTGATCATCCAATTGAAAAGTTAAAAGTGGCTGGGCGCGGAACGCATATATGTACTAAATGTCAACAGAAGCTTTAATGAACGAATGAAAACTCCTCCCTGCTCTCATGCACCTGTTCTATGCTGATGCATAAGATAGTGGTGAGACGGGGGAGGAGATGTAATTGCTTGAACTGATGATGTCGCTTGCTGCATTAGCTTTTGCAGTTAGTTTAGATGGTTTTGCCGTTGGTGTTGCCTATGGATTACGTAAAATTAAAATACCATTTTTTTCTATTGTTATCATTGCTTGTTGCTCTGGTTTGATTATATGGCTATCGATGCAAGCAGGTACGATACTAACCTTAGTGTTATCACCACAAATAGCAAAATGGATAGGAGCATTCATTTTAATTGCTATGGGTAGTTGGTCGCTTTTGCAACATATTCGTCATCGAATGGTAAGTGCTGCAAAAGAAAAACAAGTACCAGTTGGGAAAGTGCAAGCTGAAGCGATAGATCAACAAGTAAAATCAGCGAATTCGAAACAAGTATTAACGCTCGAGATGAAGCGACTAGGGCTTGTTATACAAATATTGCGTACACCGCAAGCGGCAGATGTAGACCGTTCCGGTAATATATCAGCGAAAGAAGCGATTATGTTAGGTACAGCATTATCTCTTGATGCACTTGGCGCAGGTATCGGTGCAGCAATGCTTGGACTGCCGTCGTTAGTTACAGCTTTTACGATTGCTATTTGCAGTGCCTTGTTACTTTTTGGTGGTCTACAAGCAGGGCTACATATGGTTGGGAGACGCCAATTGAAATGGATAGCTATATTGCCAGGAATATTATTAGTTGTCATTGGAATTGTTCGTTTATTATGATGGGAGGTGACGATCGTTGATCATCGGATTGACTGGAGGAATAGCGACTGGTAAATCGACAGTTGCTACAATGTTAAAGCAGTTAGGGGCTGCAGTAGTAGATGCAGATCAAATTGCTCGAGAGGTGGTAGAGCCTGGCAAACCAGCGCTAGAGGCAATTGCCTCATTATTTGGACAAGCTATATTGCAATCGGATGGTCAGTTAGATCGGGTTAAACTCGGTAGTATTGTGTTTTCTGACAAAAGCAAGCTACAGCAGTTAGAAGCAATTACTCATCCAGCAATTCGAGAAGAAATGCATCGTAAAATAGAGCATATGCAACAACATTCCGATTCGCGATTGATTGTCGCTGATATCCCTTTATTGTATGAAACAAAGCAAGAGGATTATTATAAAGAAGTGCTAGTTGTTTACGTACCAAGCAGTATCCAGCTGATTCGATTAATGGAACGGAATGGGATGACAGAAGTCGAAGCAAAGCGACGAATAGCGCTGCAAATGGATATTGAACAAAAAAGACAGCGAGCCACCTGGGTAATTGATAATAGTGGCACAGTGCCAGCTACATACGAACAAGTAGAAAAGTTTTGGAATAGTCGGGTATTGTTATGAAGATTCGAGTGAAAAAACGATTTTATTTTATTTTGTTGCTTGTCATATGTATCATATTATTTGCAAATTCGAAAATAATAGGAACGTTATTATATCCTATTCAATATAAAGAAGTTATTCGAAATAATGCCGAAAAATACGATCTCGAGCCACAGTTAATAGCCGCTATTATTCGGGCGGAATCCAATTTTCAAACGGGTAGAGAATCACGAAAAGGTGCACTTGGTTTAATGCAACTAATGCCAGAAACGGCGAATTGGGTAATGGATAAAGCAGGATTCGAAAAAGTGGATGACGGTCATCTTTTGGAAGATGTTGATGCAAGTGTGGAAATTGGTAGTTGGTATTTGCACTCTTTATTTCAGCAATTTAATAATAATCAAATAGCAGCTATTGCTGCTTATAATGCAGGCCCTGGCAATGTGCGAAAATGGCTAAAAAATGGAACATGGGATGGCTTAGAAGAAACGGTCAAAAATATTCCATTTGGGGAAACACGTCACTATGTACAAAAAGTACAATACTATTATAATAAGTATAAGAAGACATATCCTATATTTTAATAAGTGAAGAAAAGCCTTGAAGTAGGTCACTTCAGGACGAATACTTCAAGGCTTCACTTGTATTGGCGTTATAATACAATAATTATTGACGACCAGCTAGAGATTGTTGTGCGATTTGCACTAGACGACGAGTAATCGAACCACCGATTGAACCTGTGTCTTTAGTAGCCATGTTACCGTAGTAACCGTCTTGAGGAATAGCAATTCCTAATTCTTGAGCTACTTCATATTTCATTTGATCTAGTGCTGCAGTAGCTTGAGGTACAAGCAATTGATTGCTGCTACGTGAATTGTTCATTTATGTTCACCTCCTCGCGGGTTGGTAACTGTATTATGTGCGATATTACAAACTTCATTCATGTAAAAATTGGTAATTTTTTTATTCAATTGTTTTGACTTAAATTTTAATAAATGATGGAGGCGAAATCGAGCTATGAAATGTCCGTATTGTGATTACTCAGGTACAAAAGTATTGGACTCCAGACCAGCTAATGAAAACAAATCGATTAGACGCCGCCGCGAATGTGAGCAATGTAGTCGTCGGTTTACCACATTTGAAATGGTGGAAGAAACCCCTTTAATAGTAATTAAAAAAGATGGTAGTCGTGAAGAATTTAGTCGCGATAAAATTTTACGAGGATTAATTAGAGCATGTGAAAAGCGTCCTGTTTCATTAGAGCAATTAGAAGTGATTGTATCAGAAGTAGAGAAAGAAATTAGAACAACTGCACAAGGCGAAGTAGAAAGTAGCCACATTGGAAATGTAGTTATGAACGAACTATATCCGTTAGATGAAGTGGCATACGTACGATTTGCTTCAGTATATCGTCAGTTTAAAGATATAGATATGTTTATGAGCGAATTAAGTAGTATTTTATCAGGGCATCAATTGAAAGATGTGAAAGATAAAAAGAATATGTTGGACGAAAAATGTAACGATTAGCAGTGTTACTTTAGCGATAAAACTAGGATATCATTGACTATTCATGTAAAATTGTGGTACAGTAAAAGTTGTGAAAATTACTAAGAGGGGCTATAGTTTAGGGGGAAAATAGGTCACTGGCAGTGATCAGTCCGCGGTTCGATTCCGCGTAGCTCCACCAATATATTGTAACTTACTGAAGGACGGCAGATATGCTGTCCTTTTTTTGTTGTTAAAAAGTAGTAACTATATTATAATTTTGCTATCTTCTAAAAACGAGGTGGAATGGATGTCAATCCGAATCATTCGAAGTAATTAGTTTTCGGGCCAGAAAAAACGCGTACTGGCTATCAAGGGGGAAGTCTGCCTTTTGATCAGATGAAAACGAAAACAACGAACGATATTGGGTGACATTGTTATTCTAATTTACTTCTTTTTGGAGGTTTTTTTATGTTGAAAAAATGTTTAGTAGCATTTCGATGGTCTATATTATTATATATTTTCCTTGGTTTTGTGGCGCAATTTTTTTCCACTATCGGAATTTGGTCGTTACAAGTAGTAGTTGATCGTGTAGTTACAGCCAAACACTACACCGAGCTAGTGCCGGAGATTACTCTTTATGGTGCAATACTTATTATTGCTGCCATTACACATTATATATTGGAGTACCCTCATACTTATTTATCACACAGTATTTTTGAAAAGTTAAAAATTATGGCATTGTCTAAAGTTTCAAAAATTGATTATGCTGCTTACCAAAACATAGGTACAGGAGAAATGATCAAAGTAATTGAAAATGGAGCCGCTGCCGGTAGAAATATGATTCATTCTTTTTACTTACAGATATTACACGATCTATTACCGACTGTTATTTTTAGTTTATTATTTTTAAGTTTTTATAATAGAGAAGTTATGATAATTATTTTAGCTGGTTATATTATTATATTTATAATGAGTTATGCCCTTTTGCGAGTAATGTATCGGATAAAAACATCTTTACTTGAAAAACAAGAAAACATGTCTAAATACTCGATTCGTGGTTTTATGGAGCTGGTTGTCTTTCGCTTAAATAAGCGATATGTGCAGGAGATAAGCCGATTGCGTATTACAGCTGATGAAGTAGTTAAGAAAAATGTACAAATAAAAATGATTCATGAATCGTTTTTCTCGATTTTTGCTTTATTTGTTATTGTCATTAAAATAGTTGTGTTAGCGTATGGAGTTAAAAGTGTCATATCAGATGAATCTTCTATTGGTGTTATCCTTGCATTACTTTTGTTAATTGATCAAGTCTATACTCCTATTGCGATATTTAATGTTTTATTTGTGGAATACAAATTAGACAGAGTGACCTATAACCGCTTTGAAAATTTTTTGAATGCTCCAGAAGATATCAACTTAGAACAAGGAACAGAAATCGTAGCGTTTCGAGGAAATGTAGAATTTCAACATGTTTCTTTTGCCTATGGGAATTTTAAATTATTGCACAATATGACTTTTTCGATTAAACAAGGGAGTACAGTAGCTATTGTAGGTTTGAGTGGTAGTGGAAAGTCTACCATCATTAAATTAATATTAGGACTGCTCAAAAAAAGCTCTGGGCACATCTTATTGGATGGTGTTAATATCGACGAAGTAAAATTAAACAGTTTGTATAATCATATATCTTATGTGTCGCAAGAAGCACCAATATTTGATACGACGATAAGGGAAAACATTGTTTTTGATGAGCAAATGACAGATGAGCAAATTTATGAAATATTGGATGACGTACATTTGAAGGAAACAGTTTGGAACTTTCCCGATCGATTAAATACTATGGTTGGAGAAAGAGGAATGAAATTATCTGGGGGAGAGAGACAGCGATTAGCTTTCGCCAGAATTATTGCGCAGCAAAGAAGTTTTGTTATATTAGATGAGCCGTTTTCAGCATTAGACCATTATACAGAGCAGAATGTAATGAATAGCTTAACGAGTCTGCTTTCTGACAAAACAATAGTTATCATTACACATCAGTTACATTTTTTGGAGCATGTAGATCATATTTTGTTAGTCAAAAATGGCGTAATGGTTGGTGAAGGAAGTTTTAAGCAGCTACTGCATAGCAACATTTATTTCCAACAGTTGTGGGATAACGATGTTACAGACAAGCGAAAACCAGTGGTAATGGAACTTAAGGAATAGGTGAACCGAAAAAGATCGTTGTACAATAGTTCCATAAAGTAGGGAGGATGGCGGAGAGTTTTTTTCTGTCATCCTTCGTTTTTATGGACAAATATTAAATTTGAAAAAAACGCTAGATTAATTGTACGTACAACATTATAATAGTGTTAGAAACATTCGTACAATTAATGTGGTAAAGGAGTGACTTGATTAGTGAACAGTACAATCAATCGTTTGAAGGAATCGGTATTGGAAGCTAATTTGGCGTTGCCTAAGTATAAGTTAGTGACGTTTACATGGGGTAATGTCAGTGCTATTGACCGAGAATCAGGTTATGTTGTTATTAAACCTAGTGGAGTGACCTATGATCAGCTAACGAAAGATAATATGGTTGTTGTAGATCTACAGGGTAACATTATAGAAGGTAGTTACAAACCATCATCAGATACACCTACTCATGTCGCATTATATCGCGCATTTCCAGGTGTAGGTGGGATTGTGCATACGCATTCTCCTTGGGCAACAAGCTGGGCGCAAGCGGCGAAAAGTTTGCCGGCGTTAGGGACGACCCACGCTGATTATTTTTATGGAGAAATTCCATGCACGAGAGCAATGACGGAGCAAGAAATTAACGGCGCTTATGAGGAAGAAACTGGGAACGTTATTATTGAAACTTTTGATAACCGGGATCCTTTGCAAACACCGGGTGTATTAGTGCATAGCCATGCTCCATTTGCTTGGGGAAAAGATGTAGATGAAGCTGTTCATAACGCTGTCGTTTTGGAAGAAGTAGCAAAAATGGCAACTCGCACCTTTATGATCAATCCAAATATTCGAGAAATGCAATCTGTATTGTTAGATCGTCATTTTTTACGTAAACATGGTGTAAACGCTTATTATGGTCAGGAGGAGAGTCATTAATGACGAAGAAATATGCCATTGGCATTGATTATGGAACACAATCGGGACGAGCGGTAATCGTTGATTTGGATAACGGTGCAGAAATAGCCGATCACGTGACGCCATATGCTCATCATGTAATGGACAGTAAAATTCCTACTTGCGATATACCATTACCACCAGATTGGGCATTACAGCATCCGTTAGATTATATAGAAGTGATTCGTACTTCAGTTCCAGCTGTTATGACAGCAGCTAACATAGATCCGCAGCAAGTGATCGGAATTGGAATAGATTTTACAGCTTGTACGATGCTGCCGATTAATGAAGACAATGAGCCACTCTGTCTGTTAAAGGAATATGAAGCAAACCCGCATAGTTGGGTGAAATTATGGAAACATCATGCAGCGCAAGAAGAAGCTAACCGAATTAATGAATTGGCAGAGCAGCGTGGAGAACGATGGTTACAACGTTATGGCGGGAAAATATCATCGGAGTGGATGATGGCAAAAGTCTGGCAAATATTGAATGAAGCTCCAGAGATATATGAAGTAACGGATCAATTTGTTGAAGCAACAGATTGGGTTATCGGGCAATTATCCGGTGTCATTAAACGAAATAGTTGTACTGCTGGCTACAAAGCGATTTGGCATAAACAAGATGGCTATCCGAGTGAGCAATTTTTTAAAGCATTGGACCCCCGCCTGGAACATGTAACGTCAACGAAGCTGCGTGGTGAAATCGTTCCGCTAGGTACTAGAGTGGGCGGCTTATCCCGCAAGTTTGCAGAGATGACAGGACTACCAGAAGGCATTGCTATTGCAGCAGGTAACGTTGATGCGCATGCAGCCGTTCCAGCGGTCGGAGTAGTGACACCAGGAAAATTAGTAATGGCAATGGGAACATCGATTTGTCATATGTTACTTGGTACAGAAGAAAAAGAAGTAGAAGGTATGTGCGGAGTGGTAGAAGATGGCATTATTCCTGGCTTGTATGGCTATGAAGCTGGACAATCTGCTGTTGGAGATATCTTTGAATGGTTCGTAACGGAAGCGACGCCAGCGCATAGTTATGAAGCTGCACAACAAGCAGATATGAACATACATGAATGGTTGGAGCAACAAGCGACTGCTTTAGCACCAGGCGAAAGCGGATTAGTTGCACTAGATTGGTGGAATGGCAACCGTTCTGTTTTAGTAGACACTGACTTAACAGGTGTTATGCTAGGAATGACGCTGTTAACGAAACCGGAAGAACAGTATCGAGCTTTACTAGAAGCGACAGCGTTTGGCACAAGAACAATTATCGAAGCGTTCCAAAAAAATGGATTGTCGGTAGATACGTTGTATGCATGTGGTGGATTGCCACAAAAGAATCAATTGTTGATGCAAATATATGCAGATGTTACTAATATGGAAATCAAAGTTGCAGCAAGTAAACATACGCCTGCCGTTGGTGCGGCAATGTTTGCAGCAGTAGCAGCTGGCGAAGCAGCGGGTGGCTATGATTCTATCGTAACAGCAGCGAAAAACATGGCATCTGTTCGAGAGCAAACATTTAAACCTATTGCTGAAAATGTGGCGGTATACGATGAATTGTATGCACAATACAAGGCATTACATGATTACTTTGGTCGTGGCGGTAATGATGTAATGAAAAAGCTGAAAAAACTAAAAATAGAAGCAACAAGTAAAACATCCATTTAAACAAGTGAATGTACGCCATAATATTTTAATTAAATAGACAGAGAAGAGGAATAATGATGAAAAGAAATAGTCAATTTTGGTTTATCGTTGGAGCACAGCATTTGTACGGTTCAGAAACAATCGATCAAGTATATGAACATGCTACGACAATGATGAAGTTTTTGAATGAATCATCGTTATTAGAAAGTGAAGTCGTTTGTAAACCAGTGGTGAAATCATCATCAGAAATAGAGAAAGTAATAAGTGAAGCAAACAATGATGAGCGTTGTGCCGGAATTATTACATGGATGCATACATTCTCACCGGCGAAAATGTGGATTGCTGGTCTTATTCGATTGCAAAAACCATTGCTTCACTTTGCAACGCAATATAATCGTGATATTCCATGGGGTTCTATTGATATGGACTTTATGAACTTGAATCAATCGGCTCACGGTGACCGTGAATATGGTTATATGCAAACAAGGCTAAGACAAGCACGCAAAATAGTAGTTGGTCATTGGCAGGATGAAGAAGTGATAGCGCAAATTGGCGGCTGGATGAGAACAGCTATTGCGGCGATGGAAGCACGTTCTCTAAAAGTTGCTCGTTTTGGTGATAATATGCGAGAAGTAGCTGTAACTGATGGCGATAAAATAGAAGCACAAATTAAGCTTGGCTGGACCGTTAATGGATATGGGATTGGTGAGCTAGTTACTCGGATGAATCAAGTGAGTGAAGCAGAAGTAACGGAGCTTATGAAACAATATGAACAACAATATGATATACCTAATAAGTCCGATCCAGCTGTCTATGCAGCGATAGCTTACCAAGCGAAAATTGAAATTGCGTTAAAAGCTTTTCTTGACGAAGGTGGATATAGCGCATTTACGACGACGTTTGAAGATTTATTTGGGATGGATCAGTTGCCAGGGCTAGCTGCTCAACGGTTAATGGAACAAGGATACGGATTTGCTGGGGAAGGCGATTGGAAAACAGCGGCACTCGTTCGTATGTTGAAAATTATGTCTAACAATATTGGTACTTCTTTTATGGAAGACTATACGTATCACTTGGAACAAGGTAATGAACTCGTACTTGGGTCTCATATGCTGGAAGTTTGTCCAACGATTGCTGTTGATAAACCAACGATTGAAGTACATCCACTAGGAATTGGTGGGAAAAATGCTCCTGCTCGTATCGTTTTTAACGGAAAAGCAGGCAAAGCACTTAATGCTTCTATTGTCGATATGGGTAATCGATTCCGTTTAGTTATTAATGAAGTAGAAGCGGTTGCGATCAAATCGGAACAAGCGATGCCTAAATTGCCAGTAGCTAGAGTACTGTGGCAAGTAAAACCTGATCTGAAACGAGGAGTAGAGTGCTGGATTCGAGCTGGTGGAGCGCATCATACGGCATTCTCTTACACAGTTACGACAGAGCAGCTACTAGATCTGGCAGAAATATTAGATATAGAAGCTGTTGTCATAGACGAGGCAACCGATGTATTACAATTTCGTCAGCAGCTTAAGTATGCTGAAGCGGCTTGGTTGAACCGCGTATAATAAGTGTTGGTGTAAAAACATAAGATTGAACAGCTGCCTGACTTTTTTTATCGATTAATTCGAGTAAAAGTTGGGCGGCTTTTTTGCCTAATTCTTCTTTGGGATGAGTAATTGTCGTCAGTTGTAATGCAGTTGCTAAGGAAGAATCATCAAAACTAACGATCGATAGTTGATCGGGTACGGTTATATGCAATTGTCGAGCAGCCTCTATTAACTGAACAGCCAAGTCATCATTATAACAAACGATTGCTGTAGGAGCTGTTTCACTACGTAGTAGTGATTGGACCATTTCAATTGCATGTTGTATTTCATCCGTTTCATAAGTAATGACATATTGTGGTAATAAAGGTGAGTGCCTGGACTGATGTGCTCCGATAAATCCTTTTAATCGTTCAATCCCCTGCAAGTCATCATGTTTAAAAATACCGACAATTTTGCTATGCCCTAGCTCTATCAAATGATCTGTTGCCATCGTACTGCCTAATTGATCATTGACTGCTACATATGGAAACGGCAGCTCTGGGTAGTGTGCGTTGATCATTACTACTGGAATATCTAATTGATTTAACGTTAGATAAGCACTCAAGTTCAAATTCGTTTGGGCGCTTTTGGTTGGCTCGATAATAAGACCGCTAAGCTGTTTTTGTAAAAACAAGCTTAAACTTTCTTGTTCTTTTTGTTTATTATTATCTGTACTAGCAAGGAGAAGTTGATAACTGCGCTCACGCAATTCCGCTTCGGCTCCGCGTACAATATGCGGGAATATATAATCGGTAATATAAGTGGTCATCATCCCAACCGTTCGATGATCGATAGCGGAATTATATTTTTGTCGAGCGACAAAAGTGCCTTTCCCTTGAATCCGATACACTAACCCTTCATTTTCTAATAATCCAATAGCTTGTCTTACCGTTTGTCTACTACATTGAAACTGCTCAGCGATGGCAAACTCTGTCGGTAATTGTTCATCTGGTTTAATCGTACTGGATTGGATAAGCTGTTGCAGTTCTTTTTTTAGCTGCATATATTTGGGCACACTTTTGCTTTTCATCTTACACCTCGTTCATTATCGTTACGCAATTTTTCCATGATGTTGTACGTACAATTGTTCATGCTGTTGCTATTATAGCAAACAAATGATTTTTTTCCCAACTGAAATCCAATAAAAATTTTAATAAACAAAATAAAATGTTGCAAAAGTGCAACCAATCACTGCTAGGAAGCATCATAACTATTGGAAGGGGGAGAAAAAGCTAGAATAGCAATTTCTTATCCAGCTATGAAAGAGTGGTTTGCGGCTTTGATCAAGAATTAAATTTGACAGACCAATCAAGCAAAAATATAATAGCCATAGCCCTTAGATAAATAAACTGGGCTGTGGCTTTTTATGTTGGTGATAAAAAGTCAGGAAAAGGAGAGAGAGATGGAACAGCAACAAAGAAAGGCTAGTATTTTTTCACCACAATATCGTGCTTCCACGATTGGTATTATTTTGGCAGTAACAACGGTTGCATTTGAAGGGTTGGCTATAACGACGATTGCGCCAGAAATTGCCCGTCAGTTAAGTGGTATTCAACTTTACGGTTGGATTTTTAGCTCGTTTTTATTAACTCAATTGTTAGGAACCATTATTATTGGGCAACAAATTAATAAAATCGGAGTAAATAATGCCTATATTGTTTCTCACACATTGTTTATTACTGGTATTATTATTGCTGCACTGGCTAACAGTATGGGAGTTTTAGTTATCGCGCGGGCGTTTCAAGGATTCGGTGCAGGTGCGATTATGACTTGTGCTTACTATAGTATAAGTTTAAATTATCCGAATCAACTACGTACAAAAATATTAGCAGCATTTTCTAGTGCTTATATATTGCCATCGTTAATCGGTCCTTATTTTGCGGGAGTACTTGCGGAGCAATTTACATGGCGATTAGTATTTTGGTTTGTATTACCTTTAATTGCGATTGCGTTAGTGTTAACTGTTCCTACCTTTCTTAAATTGCAGCGCAAAGCTTTTGCAGAACGGGAGCAGCATACAAATGATCGTACCAAGCCGTCGTATCGGACAGAGCTACAAGCGGTGTTGTTAACGTTTGGTACAGCATTGTTACTACTTGGTTTAGGTAAAATTGTAGAATGGCAAGGAATTGTACTTACTATAATAGGGTTATTGATTTTAATTAAGCCACTACAGCAATTACTGCCACCAGGTAGTCTTAAGCTGAAACGAGGAATGCCTTCCATCATTGTATCTCGCGGGTTATATATGGCTAGTTACATAGCGGCAGAAAGCTATGTCGTTCTTGCTCTTACTGAGCTAAAAGGCAACTCTGCGGATACAGTGGGGCTTGTTGTAGCTGGAGGTTCGATTACGTGGTCGTTTGCTGCTTGGCTTCAATCCAAATTAGATGAGCGGGCAGAAGGGAAAAATCGAGAGCGACGGATTAGTATCGGCTTAGTGTGTATGACCATTGGGCTTGCTTCTATTGTGACTGTTGTTAATTTACCAGGCAATGGACTGTTTCTCACTTTAATATCACAAATGATTATTGGCTTCGGTATTGGACTAGCAAATCCTACAACCGGTGCGATTGCACTTTCAAAAGCACCAAAAGGAGCAGAAGGAGAAGTATCTGCGCATTTGCAATTTATTGATGCCTTTGGACCAGGGCTTAGTATAGGTATTGGTGGGGCAATTATTGCAGTGAGCAATTTTTATGATGCGGGTCTTTCTACAGGGATTATCATCGCCCTTGCTTTACAATTAACGTTGGCTATCATAAGTTTAATCATTTCTTTTCGAGTAAAAAATTAATTTATAAAGCTAATTTACTACACGGACTAGTTATTTCAACGGCGTAGCGAATTAGCTTTTTAATTTTTTCACTTCTTTGCGGCTATACTATAGTTATCCTATTTTCTGTAGTGATATTTCCTACAGCTTATTTGCTAGTTAAAAAGTTTACACAACGATTACAATTTATGTTACCGCAATTAAACTTTTCGTTATAAACTATAAATATATTGGAATAAAACAACATGTACATATACGCTGCAAAGGATGAAAGAAGATGGAAATGAGTAATCCACAATATTTGAATCGTGATTTAAGCTGGATTGAATTCAATAAACGTGTGTTGCAGGAAGCAAAAGATCCAAGTACTCCATTATTAGAACGATTGAAATTTTTGGCAATTGTCTCCAGTAATTTGGATGAGTTTATTAGTGTGCGATTAGCAGGCATTCAAGATCAAATAAGGGCGGGATATGCGAAGAAAGATTTTACAGGGTATACTCCTTCAGGTCTATACAAACGTTTGCAGTCCCGAATCGAAAGTATAGTGGCGGAACAATATCGGACTTATCGAGATTTAATGAGGCAACTGGCGAAAGAACAAATTCATATGGTGAATTATGATGATTTGACGATTAAGCAACGTAAAATGATGGAGCAATATTATCATGAAATTATTTTTCCTGTCCTTACTCCAATGGCAGTTGATCAAAGTAGACCATTTCCGTTAATGCATACAGGTTATATATATTTAGCAGTTGTATTACAAAAAGCAACGAATCATGAGGAAGAGGATGATTTTCATTTTGCTATTTTGCAAATTCCATCTAATTTATCACGCTTTATTTCGTTACCACATCAAAGTAATACAAAAAAGCAATCGTTTATTTTAATTGAAAATGTCATTAGACAACATATAGATACGTTATTTCATGGTTTTACTCCTGTTGCAGTTAATGAGTTTCGGTTAACGAGAAATGCCGATTTATTGATTGATGAAGAAGGGGCAGAGGATTTATTGGAAGAAATAGAAAAGGAATTGCGTAAAAGACGGTGGGGAGTGCCGGTTCGACTCGAAATAGAAGCTGGTATTCATCCATATGCATTATCAATTTTGCAAGATGAGTTTCATATTGAAGATTGTGTTTATGAGATTGAAGGACCACTAGATATGAGTTATTTGGGTAAGTTACCAAGCGCTATTCAAGGGCACAGTAAACTTCGCTATCAGCAAATCGAACCGATTTATCCAGCAGATTTTTTGGAAAATGATGATTTTTTTCAAGTGATTCGGCAGAAAGATGTGTTAGTCTATCATCCATATGAAAGCTTTGATGCGGTAACTGATTTTTTAATGCAAGCTGCTGAAGATCCGAAAGTAATGGCCATTAAAATGACTTTATATCGGGTTAGTGGTAATTCACCTGTTATTAAAGCGCTGGCTCATGCCGTTGAAGTGGGAAAGCAAGTGACAGTCGTTGTAGAATTGAAAGCTCGTTTTGATGAAGAACGCAATATTGCCTGGGCTCGAATGCTTGAGCAAGCTGGCTGTCATGTAGTATATGGATTAATTGGACTTAAAACTCATGCGAAGATGTTGCTTGTTATTCGTCAAGAAGGTACGGAGTTAAAACGATACATTCACATTGGAACAGGAAATTATAACGGTAGTACCGCACGATTGTATACAGATATTGGCTTGTTTACGACGGATGAGGCAATCGGTGAAGATGCATCGCACTTGTTTAATTTAATTACTGGTTATGCTGAAATAGAACAATGGCAATCCATCATTCCAGCTCCATCGTTGATGAAGGATAGTTTGTTTGCTTTAATACGCCGAGAAGCAGATCATGCTACAAACGGTCGTCCAGCGAAAATTATCGCTAAAATGAATTCATTGTCTCATCAGGAAATGATTGATGAATTGTACAGTGCATCGCAAGCAGGTGTCAATATCGAATTGATTATTAGAGGAATTTGCTGTTTACGACCGGGGATTAAAGGGTTAAGTGAACGGATTACGGTTCGTAGTATTGTCGATCGTTTTTTGGAGCATACTCGTATTTATTATTTTGAAAATGGTGGAAAACCAGAAATCTGGATATCTAGTGCAGATTGGATGACTAGAAATTTAACGAGAAGGTTAGAGTTGATGTGTCCAATCAAAGATCCTAAATTAAGAAAAACGATGATTCATATTTTGCATCTTTCGTTGCGTGATAATGTGAAGGCAAAAAAACTGTTGCCAAACGGAAAATACGAGCAGATCGTTACCGACCTGCCCCCGTGTCGTAGCCAGTTTGCTGCTCTCAAAATGAAGTCGTGGAAAATGTCCAAGTCAGTTCTCTAGTCCAAGCTTTTTTGAAAACTTTGGTGGCACTTTCTAACGCTTGTTCTTCTAATGGAATAGGTGTATTAGTATAAATCGTTATGTGTAGTTTATCGGTTGTCAGTGTCGGTTCGATCCGTTGTACAGCTTCCGTTTCGCTAATCGATAAGGCGATGGCGATTTGTAATAATGAACCAATCTGCATAATGACTGTAGGGTCACTTGCTTCCAATAAACTACGATAAGGTGTTAATGGTTCTGTAAATTTTGCTCCTTTTCCGAGAGCAGTGGCAACGATATAAGCACTGAGTAGTGTTTCGCGATGGGTTAGGCTGGCGATTGGCGAATGGACTAGCCAGTATAGGGAATGCTTTTCAAATTGGTGGTAGCGAATGCTACTGCCTATTTTGTATAATTTTGCAGCGATATAGCGTAATTTTTCGGCGATTGGTTCTGGTTCTGCATAAGGGGAAAATAGTTGCCATAATTGATTGCTGAACTGTTCTACTTGCTGGAAATGATCATCGCTTGCTACTGTATGAAAAGCTAATATCGAATTAATTTGTTGTATCGTAACATCTTGACCATGAGGAATATCCAGCTGTGCTACTTCGTATAGTAGTCCATCGCGAAGTCCATTACCGCTAACAATTAACCGATTAGCTCCCATATAATGTAGAATGGTTTGTAATATCAGTACACCGGATACAATAATATCGGCGCGAGATTTGGACAATCCAGCTAATCGCTTTCTTTTGTCAAGTGGAAAGGATGGAAGTAATGTAGCAAAATAATCGATAGTCGCAGGCTCCATTTCGTAATAGTGTATCATTTGGAGTGGGTAGTTTGTGCGCTGCTGACTTAATTTACTAAGTGCACGTACGGTACCACCGAGTCCTATTGCCACTAGCCCTTTATTATTAGCAATAAAAGCATGCTTTTGTAGTAATGTAGTTACTTGGTTTGTCAGTAGTTCCATCTGGGCTTCTGACCAAGCTGCTATCGGTTCACCATAGGATATATGACTGTTAACTGCGCCGATAGGCAGGGAAACGCTGTCGATTAGCTTCCTTTCACGAAACAAACTAATCTCCGTACTTCCTCCGCCAATATCAATAATAAAGCCACTTTCTACAGTCGTATTACTAATGACCCCGACATAGCCAAAGTAGGCTTCTTCTTCACCCGATAATATTTGGATAGGTAATTTTGTTTGTCGTTTTATTTCTTCGATAATAGCATGACAGTTTGTAGCATTACGTATGGCTGCTGTTGCTGCTACTTTAATATGCCGACATTGAAATCTAGTACAGATCGCTTGAAACTGTTGTAAAACAGGAATTAATTCTAGTAGGGCTTGCTTACTTAGTGAACCATCTGGTTCGATGTTTTGACTAAGGCGAGCAGATATTTTGTTTTCGTGAATTAGTCGATGTGCGCCGGTGACTGTTATTTCATATATGACCGCTCGAATAGAGTTGGAACCAATATCAATAATACCGATCGTGTAATTGTTATTCATAATCTTGCTCCTTATCCTTACATATGGAAACTAGCATCATTTGCTGATGTTTATTATAAAGTATAGACGAGCAGATGAGCAAAGCATACCTCTGACATTATATTAGTTTAGGAAGCAACTAATATTAGGTATGGATTAGGTATGGTCAGCAATATTGGCAACGGAACTTCCCGGCACTAACGACACATAGATCCGCTCATTTTCTACTGTCTCATTACCAATTACTTTTAACAGTTGTTGTGATGCAATCGTTCCCCACTTCCGCATAGAGTAGTATATCGTTGCAAGCGCTGGTTCAATAAACTGCGATAGTTCTGTATGATCGAAGCCGATAACTGATATTTGTTCTCCAATAATATAAGGGCTGGAATGCTTCACATAATGATGAACACCGGCCGCCATTTCGTCATTCAAACAAAATACAGCGCATGGCTTAGTATAGTGAGCAACGATATGTTCCGCAGCAGTTATTCCTGTTTGTTTCGTAAAATCTCCGTCTAATTCAACCCAGTCGGTTATCCCGTTTCGAGTAAGTGTTTTTCTAGCTGCATGAAGACGCTGTTCTGCGTCATATGTATGTTTCGGACCTGTAACGATATAAAAATGTTGATGACCTTGCTCCATTAAATATTCGATCGCCAGTGCAGCACCAGCTTGATTATCTAGCAATACTTGACTAATATTAGGATGCTGTAATTCTCGATCCAACACGATAATTTTGTGCCCTTGATCTGCATATTGCAGCACATCTGTGGTAGGGAATGATTCATCAAGCACGATAGCACCATCGATCATTTTTTCTGGCAACAATCTCCGCGAACGCTGACCACTACACACTAATAAATCATAGCCTTGTAGGCTCAAATATTCTTTTACTCCCTGTAGCAAATCACCATAAAAGCTACCGCTAAAATCTTTCAAAAATATACCAATCATATAAGATTTTTTTGTTTTCAACAATCGTGCTGCTGCATGAGGGACATATTGTAATTCTTCTGCTATTTTCAAAATTCTATCGGCTGTTTCTTTCGTCACTTTACTATTCCCATTAAGCGCATAGGAAACAGTAGAGATCGAAACTCCAGCACGCTTGGCAATATCTTTAATACTCGCCACAACACTCGCTCCTTATCATCCTACAATCCGCATAATATTGAATAGTATACCATAAGCGGTTAGTTGATAGCTGTGGAGAAAAACGATGGAACGGATGCAAATAGATTGGAGAAGGTAATGATGGAAAGGTGCGAGCGGATGAGAGTATGGGCAATGATGGAAATGTGCAGACAGATGAAAGCATGGGAAATGATGGAAAGGTGCAGACAGATGAAAGCATGGGAAATGATGGAGAGTTAGAAACAAATTATAGGAAGGAAGTAATTGTGCAGATGATATGGCGGAGCAGAAGAAATTTTGTATGAAAATTCGTATAAACGGTTCTATTTAGACGGTTAGATAGTAACCTTTATAAGAAAAAACGTACAAACCGTCCCGATGTAGCGGTTAGTGGAGTAGGATTTGTGCGAAAAAACGTATAAAAGGGCTTGTTCAGATGAGCGTGGGGAGAGCTTTGTATGAAAAAACGTATAAAAATCCGCGCTAGTGTTGTAAATTTCTACAGCTGCACAGGTATAAAAAAAGTTGGATGGAAAAACACCCCAAAGGTTAGATTTTGTACTTAACTTTTGGGGTGCAGCACCAAACATGATGTTTTTTTTTACAACTTTTATTTTATGAACTGTGAACTGCCCCCAATTTTAGCTTTAGTTCTAGTATTTAACAGGATGGAGGAGCGACGTTCTATGAACGATGTGTCGATTTTAATTTTTGTTTTTGCTTGATCTGTATTATCGATTTCCTGCAATATCAAATCAACTGCTTGATAAGCCATTTGCTTTTTCTCGACGTGCACAGTAGTCAGTTCTGGCGTAACAATACTCGCTTCTGCAATATTATCAAAGCCAACTACCGTTATATCTTGTGGAATTTGAAAGCCAAGCTCATTCAATGTCTTAATTGCACTGATGGCTATGTAGTCGCATTCACAGAAAAATGCAGTAGGAAGGGGCTCACCTGAATTAATTAAAGCTTGTAACTGTGCTTTCAATGATTCCTGTGACGATAAAATAGTCGGAATTACCGAAAGTGTATGTTGTGGAGCAATAGATAATCCAAGTTTATTCCAACTCCGGTGAAAGCCACTTTTTCGTTCTTCAAAATTAGCCACTCTAGTGCTTGATTCAATGTAACCAATTGTTGTGTGCCCTAATTGATACAGATGTTGTGCTGCTTGATCTGCTCCCATCGTATTGTTAATTTGGACAAATGGTAATGGTAGCGTCTCGATGTAAGTATCTAATACAACAAGAGGCATACGAACAAGCTGGTGTACTTGGAAAATATGAGATTCGTGTAGATTAGTTCCTAGAAGAATAATTCCTTCACTTCCAGTCACTTCTAGTAGTTGTTGTAAATCGCTATTAATATGTTTCACATCAATAGATTTAAACAATAGCGAGTATCCAAAATTTCGACAACGTTCTTCGATGTATTGAATTAACTCACGAAAAAATGGTTGATGATCATATTGTTCAAGTACAATACCTGAATTAGTAAAAACAAGAAATGTTATAGATTTAAATTTATCATCTGCTATAGGTTTGCTTTTAATCGCATAACCGTTTTCATTTGCAATTCGAAGAATTGTATCCCGTGTTTCACTGCTCACTCCTGGTTTTCCGTTAAGTGCAAGCGATACAGCTGACTTGGATACTCCCGCTAAGCGAGCAATATCCTCCATTTTCACTAGCAATACCTCCAATTCAATAACATAAAAAGGTTGTTTAGTAAGTTTAGTTTACAAGAAAACGTTTGATTATACAAGTAATGAAATTAAAACAATATAATTTAGTTTAAATTCAACTCAATTTTTATAGTTATTTAGTAAATATTCATTGAACTTTTTTGGTTGATCGTTTATCATACAGATATAATCATTTGAGAAAGCGTTTTTAATTATAGGAGGGATTGTTTTGGCGAAATTTAAATTAGGGTATGCTCCAACTCGTCGTTTTACATTTAGTGCGGAAGATGCTTTTAAGTATAAAACAGTAATTAGAGAAAAAATTGAAAGTTTTGGGATGGACATTGATATCGTTGATATGGAAGGCATTAATGAGGAAGGACTACTATATAACGATAATATTTCTGCTGAATTGATGATTGAACGACTACAAAGAGAAAAAGTAGATGCTGTATTTTTTCCACATTGTAATTTTGGGACGGAAGATACAGTAGCGAGAGTTGCAAAAGCAATAGGAAAGCCAGTTTTGTTATGGGGACCGAGAGACGAAGCTCCTTTGGAGGATGGTATGAGACTTCGTGATACACAGTGTGGATTGTTTGCGACAGGGAAAATTCTACGTAGATTTAAAGTGCCATTTACTTATATAACGAATAGTAGAGTAGATGATCCTGTTTTTGAGCGTGGGTTTACTAATTTTATAGCAGCTGCTAACGTCGTAAAACAATTTAGAAATCTACGTATTTTACAAATCGGACCGCGTCCAGCTTCTTTTTGGACCATGATGTGTAATGAAGGGGAATTGTTAGAGCGGTTTGGTATTGAAATTTATCCGATTACACTAGTTGATATTCAACAACGAACGAAAAAAATAGAAAAAAGTAATAGTCCTGAATTGTTGGAAACGATGGAATTTATTAAGCGAACGCTCGATTGGTCAGAAGTAACAGAAGATGATATTAAACGAATAGCTGCACTTAAATTAGCGATGCGTTATTTTGCTGACTTCTCAGGTAGTACGGCAATTGCCATTCAATGTTGGTCTTCTTTGCAGGATTCCATGGGAATTATGCCATGTTTAGCTAATGCTATTTTGACCGATGAACAAATACCAGTTACTTGTGAAACAGATATTCATGGCGCTATTACTTCGATTATGGTGCAAGCAGCAACGATGAACGTATTGCCTACTTTCTTTGCTGATTTAACGATTCGTCATCCAGAAAATCCAAATGGAGAGCTACTGTTCCATTGCGGAAACTTCCCAGTATCTATGTCTGTAGAAGAAAAACCGAAATTGCGCAAACATTTCCTATTTGATTCTCATGCTCCTGGTACACATGAAGGAGAAATCAAAGGTGGCGAGATGTCGTTAGTTCGTTTTGATGGAGACAATGGGGAATACCAGCTGTTTTTGGGAAAAGCAAAAGGAATTGAAGGTCCTTATACTCGTGGTTCTTATGTTTGGGCAGAAGTGAATGATTGGCCGTTATGGGAAGAAAAATTAGTAAAAGGTCCTTATGTACATCATACGGTAGGTATTCATGCAAATGTAATTCCAGCTTTATATGAAGCTTGTAACTATATTCCAGGATTATTAGCTGATCCAGTTGATCCAACGGAACAACAAATACAGGCGTGGTTACGTGGAGCAGGATTGTAATAACAATTTAGGGAGGAATAGCGATGAAACAAGTTTCTTTGCAGTTGCAATTGAAAGCGGCCCATATACGAAAACAATTGCTGACGATGATTCACTCCAGCGGAGCAGGTCATACAGGTGGTTCTTTGAGCAATACGGATATTTTAACAACGCTATACTATCATGTGATGCGACTAGACGTTAACAACCCAAAATGGGCAGATAGAGACCGGTTTATTTTAAGTAAAGGACATTCTGTTGAATCACTATGGTGTGTATTAGCAGATAAAGGTTTTTTCCCGGAAGAAGAATTAAAAACATTTAGCAAATTTGGTACACGATTAATTGGACACCCGAATAATAAAGTGCCTGGTATAGAAATGAATACAGGAGCATTAGGTCACGGACTTGCGATTGCTACTGGTATTGCTTTGGCTGCAAAACTTGATAAGAAAGACTACCGTAGTTATTGTTTAATGGGTGATGGCGAGCAGGCAGAAGGATCAGTGTGGGAAGCGGCTATGGCAGCTGCACATTATAAATTAAATAATTTAGTTGCTATTATTGATAGAAATAGATTGCAAATCAGCGGTTCTACAGAAGATGTTATGAGCGTCGAGCCACTTGCTGACAAATGGACAGCGTTTGGTTGGAATGTCATACCGGTAGACGGTCATAATATCGAGCAATTATTAGCTGCATTTGCTGCGGCAGAGCAAATACAAGATAAGCCAACACTACTGTTAGCTAACACGGTAAAAGGTAAGGGAGTTTCTTTTGCAGAAAATGTAGCAGCATGGCATCATAAAGTACCAGATGAACAACAATTACAGCAAGCTATCGATGAACTTACTGCACTAGAACAAAAGTTGCACACAGAAAGTCAGGTGATGAGCTAATGAGTACTAATAAAATCGCAAATCGTGAAGTGATCTGTGAAACGTTAATGGAACTAGCAGCTAATGATCGTGATATCGTTGTATTAACTAGTGACTCACGGGGTTCGGCAGCAATGGCTCCATTCGCAACTAAGTATCCTGATCAGTTTATTGAAGTTGGAATAGCGGAACAGAATATCGTTGGAATTGCTGCCGGTTTAGCACATAGTGGTAAAAAGCCATTCGTTACATCACCTGCTTGTTTTTTAAGTATGAGAAGTATTGAACAAATTAAAGTAGATGTGGCGTATTCAGGTACTAATGTAAAGTTAATTGGAATTAGTGGTGGAGTTAGCTATGGTGCGCTCGGGATGTCCCATCATTCCTTACAAGATATGGCTGTTACACGCGCTATTCCAGGCTTGCAAGTGATGTTGCCTGCTGATCGACATGAAACGAAACAAATGATCAAAGCGCTTGTTGATTATGACGGCGGTGTCTATTTACGAATTGGACGTAATGCAGTACCTGACGTTTATGAAAATAGTGATTATCCATTTGAACTTGGCAAAGCGGTTATGATGCGTGATGGGCAGGATGTAACGATCATTGCTACTGGTGAAACGGTACAAATAGCTGTAGCTGCAGCAGAGAAATTGCAAGAGATTGGAATTGTTGCTCGCGTGTTAAATATGCATACGATCAAACCGCTAGATAGCGAAGCAATTATACAGGCAGCACGTGAGACCGGTCATATCATTACTATCGAAGAGCATAGCATTCATGGTGGATTAGGTGCGGCGGTAGCCGAAGTAACAGGTCAGCATTGTCCGGTACCATTAAAAATCATTGGATTGCCAGACGAACCAGCCATTGCCGGAGTAACGGCAGAAGTGTTTGAGCATTATGGCATTTCGGTGGAGCAAGTGGTAGCGCAAGCGCAACGATGGCTAGGGGAAAAGTAAGATGGAAAAGGAATATATTGTAACGATAGATCAAAGTACAGCAGGGAGCAAAGTGTTAATAATCGACCGACATGGGCATATAGTAGCACGTACTTCTTTGCAACATCAGCAATATTATCCACAAAGCGATTGGGTGGAGCATGATGCAGAAGAAATTTATGCGAATGTACAACGATGTATGTTAGAAGCACTTGCAATATCACAGCTTGATCCTTCGCAATTAGCTGCTGTATCTATAACTAATCAAAGAGAGACAGCACTGATGTGGGATGCCGAAACAGGCAAACCGATTGCTCCTGCTATCGTATGGCAATGTCAACGTACAGCGTCGATTTGTCAACAGTTAAAGCAAGCTGGTCATGAGCCGATGGTAAAGCAGAAAACAGGTTTAATGTTGGACCCTTATTTTTCTGCTACCAAATGGCAGTGGCTATTGCAGCAAAATGCTGATCTATTAGAACGAGCAAAGCAAGGTAAGATTAAAATTGGAACGATGGACAGTTGGTTAATTTGGAAATTGACTGGTGGACAAGTGCATGCTACCGATATGACGAATGCTAGTCGGACTTTATTATTTAATATTTATAATCAACAATGGGATGCAGAGTTATTGCAATTGTTTGCTATTCCTCACCAAATGTTACCGGAAGTGAAGGCTAGCGATGCGTGTTTCGGTTATACTTCCGATTCCTCACTATTTGCTGAACGTATTCCGATTGTTGGTGTTATTGGTGATTCGCAAGCTGCTCTGTTTGCTCAACAATGTACTAAACCAGGTATGGCGAAGGCGACGTATGGTACAGGAACTTCCGTTATGATGAACATTGGAAGTCAAATGCCTGATCCAAGTGCCAATACATCATCCAATGGTCTAGTTACGACGATTGCATGGAGTGCACAAGGAACGACAAATTATGCACTTGAAGCAGTGATTCGTTCTTCTGGCGATACGATTGTCTGGTTGCGTGAAAAATTAGGTTTATTTGAAACGTATGAGCAATTAGAAACTGCTTTGCAATCAGAAGAAGCGCGGCATTCGGAAGTGTTTCTTGTTCCAGCATTTCATGGTTTGGCAGCTCCCTATTGGCAGCCTGATGCTAGAGCAGCTATTATCGGGTTGGAACGAAGTAGTGGTCGAACGGACATTATTGCAGCAGCAGTGAAAAGTATCGCTTTACAAATTAGTGATGCGGTTCAATTATTAGAAACGGAAAGCGGTATACCGCTAACAGAGCTACGTACTGACGGTGGCGCTAGTTCTAATAAATGGCTCATGCAATATCAAGCTGATTTACTTGGTAGAGATGTTTTAAAAGCAAAACATGAAGAATTATCGGCAATTGGTGCTGCGTTAATGGCTGGCGCAAGTGTTAACATATGGGCTGATGCTAGTGAGGTTTTTCAGGGAGAAGCTTACTATGCTAAATATGTACCAGTGATGGAAGAAAGTCAGCGACTTCATATTAAAGCGGGATGGCAGGCAGCCATTCAAGCTGTTTTAAAGCAATAAAACAATCATACACTGTAGTCTTCTGTACATGCTAAATTAGACAATCGTCATTCGAAAGTTATATAATAAAATGAGCAGATATACTAGTTAATCGTAAAACGACATGTGCAGGAGATGAATGTTTTGATAGCACCATTTATTTATAATCATCAATTTAACTACATCCGTAATCAAGTGCGACACCTACAAGGAACGAAAAAAACGGTTGCCGATCCGAAAATATTAGAAGCCGTTCAAATGAGTGTCCATCACAATATTATGCAAAAGTTTGTGGAACTCGATGAGGAACAGAAACAGCTGCTTGGCAGCGTTGCTAGTTTGCAAACGAGTGAACAATTAGATAGCTACATCACAACTATTTCACAGTATAGATGTTCTTTTCCTGAACTTTCAAGTAAGCAGCTACAAAAAACATTTGCCAAAGTGAAGAAGCTCAAGCTGCCTAATATAGCAGAAGTAGATTGGTTGCAGACAACTTATTTGGGTTGGTCAGACATCGGTCAAAATAAAATGTATATTGTTTATCCATGGCAAGAGCGAATCGTTGGAATAGAAGGTCGAATTACACCTTCGCAAAAAGGTGTCTGTTTCTTATGTAATAGACATGAACAGCTCGGTTTGTTCACAGCTATTTCGAAGCAACGTCCTGCGAATGCATCGCCAGACTACTACAAAGCGTTGGGAAATTATATGTGCTTAGATAGTACAGCGTGTAATCATAATATAACGGATGTAACGATTCTCGAACGATTTTTGAGCGAAATTGTCAGCAAAAAAGAGTAATTAATGTAGCAAAACAGTAATTGCTCCCGTCAATTATAGTAATCAAATCTTAATAGTATTCTGATAAATGAAAACAATCGTTTAGTTACGGACTAAACGGTTGTTTTTTTGTTGACATTAACATTCTTTTAAAATAACATACGTTATATAACGTGTGTAATAAGGAGCGGATAAGATGCCACCAAAAGTAGAAGTGACGAGAGATAAAATATTAGATGCTGCATTTAGTTTAGTACGAGAGCAGGGGCAGGAAGTGTTAACAGCTCGTAATATTGCCAAAGGTTTAAACTGCTCTACCCAACCGATATATAGTGCTTATGAAAATATGGATGCACTAAAGGATGAGTTGTACGATTATGCGCTCGATTATACGGTTGCAGTCATTAACGCTTACGAAGATAGTCGCAATCCTAATGCGATTAATTTGATCAACGGTATTTTATTGTTAGCACGTAATGAGAAGCATTTATTTCGATTAGTATTTTTGACAGAACAGAAAAATTATTTTTTGAAAGACGGAACGAACAAACTAAAATCGGTACTATTCGCTGCTTTTTTACAAAGTGATACGAGACTAGCAAAGCTCGAGCAGGCGAAATTAGAACGAATTTTTTTGAAGCTAAGTATTTATGTAACAGGGATTGGCACGATGATTAACATTAATACGTTGAAGTTAGATTTTGTAGAGACGAAGCAATTAGTAATAGAAATGTTTGAACATTTGTTAGCAAGTGAAAATATACAAATATAGTTTGGGATATGGCAAGTTAGGGAGGGATGAAACAGTGCGAATGTTAGCCTTTTTGAAGCCTTATCGGTTACTAGTGGCATTAAAAATGGTTAGTACGTCTTTAAACGCTGGAAATGATATTATATTGGTCTATTTTCTTAATATTTTAGTTAATGCTGCCTTATCAGAAAACTTTGCTGGCGTGCAATATGCCATTATTATTTTATTTTGCTCGGTACTTTTTGGAGTTGGCGTTAATTATTTGGATACTTACTCTTCGGGGAAGTTTAGTGCTTATGTTGCACGTGATATGAAACGGACATACAGTGGTGCAATTGACCGCTTACCGTTATCTTATTTGGAAACGAAACATTCTGCTGATTTCAGCTCCCGTATGTCGAACAGTATTAATGCAATGGAACACTTTTTTAATTACGAGTTAATTGCAATCTTTTTCCACTCTTTCCGAATAACGATTAGTATAGCTGTTATGTTTTTCATCAATTGGCAGCTCACGTTATTTTGTATTATTTTACTTCCGATAGTAGCTCTCCTCACTAATAAAATAAGTCAACCATTACACCAATATTCAGCAAAGATGCAGCAAAGCTTAGCTCAAACGAACAAATCTACCCAAGATATGATTAGCGGCATTCATCTCGTTAAATCCTATCAATTAGCTACTCTATTATTCCGAAAATTCAAACGACGTGTTCATAAAATGTTGGCAGAAGCATTGTTTATGGAGAAGCGAAAAGCTTCTATCGGTTCACTTAGTGTTTTTGTACAGACGGCTCCCTTTATTTTGTTTTTTATGGTCGGCGGTTATTTAGTTATTCAAAAGCAATTGGCATTAGGTGGTCTAGTGGCGTTTGCGATGTTATTAAATTATTTATTGCAAGGGCTAGGTAGTTTACCAAAATTGATTGCCAACTTAAAAGTAGTGGAAGCTATCGCGGATGATTTGTTAGCTACAATAGATGTTGGATTAGAGCGTGTGGGCGGGATAAAGCCAGCGATTACAACGACAGTTTCAGCTGTACAATTCGAAGACGTTACTTTTAGTTATGATGGTCAAACAAATATTTTACATTCCATTCATTTTCAACTAGCACCGTTAAAAAAGATTGCTTTAGTAGGGAGTAGTGGGTCAGGTAAGTCGACTATATTCAAATTGATTACAGCATTTTACGAACATTATAGTGGCAATATTAAGTTATTTGGTCATCCATTAAATGAATGGGATATTACGTATGCGAGAGAACAAATCGCCGTTGTATCACAGGACACTTTTTTATATGCAGGTACTATTTTCCATAATCTTATATGTGGAACGGCTGGCGTTACATTAGAAGCAGTAGTGGAAGCTGCAAGGTCAGCTAATATTCATGACTATATTGTATCGTTACCGAATGGCTATGACACGATCGTAGGGGAGCGGGGAATTAATTTGTCTGGTGGTCAAAAACAACGGATCGCTATCGCTAGAGCTATTATTAAAAATGCTCCGCTTATTTTATTAGATGAAGCGACTTCAGCGCTCGACACCGAATCAGAAATGCTTGTGCAAGAGGCGTTACATCGAATTATGAAGGATAAAACAGTGCTCGTTATTGCACACCGATTGTCAACAATTAAAGATGCCGATGAAGTGTTGGTTTTGGAGCGAGGGATTATAGTGGAGCGGGGGACACATGAACAGCTGCTTGGAAGAGAAGGCGCATATAAAAGATTGTATGAGCAACAACTCTTTAGTCATCAAACGGTAACAGCTATAGGGGATAAGGGGGCATAACGATGATCCGTTTACGTCATCAAAAAGTAGAAATAGTACGTTTGCTATCGATCATTGCTCCACATAAAAAACGGTACTTGATTGGCTTGCTTGGCGCATGTTTAGTAGGATCGTTAGTACCGCTTATTATGCCTATGTTAATAAAATTTGTAATTGATGCTAACGTTAGTAGTAAAATGGAATCTATTTTTATTGTCTGTGCTATTTTTGCCATCATTATATTGATATTGGGTATGTTGACGCGCGTATTCCAATACGCTTTTGGAAAAGCAGTTAAATTAATTATGGTCGATTTAAGATTGAAAATGTTTCAAAAGCTAGAGCAATTACCGATTTCATATTATGAACAAACACATAGCGGTGATAGTATGTCACGAATCAATAACGATTTGGGCGTAGTAGAAAACGCTTTTAACGAGAATATGCGGGCGATTCTATCTTTAGTAATGACAGGTATTTATGCTGCTGCTTTAATGTTTTATTTGGACTGGCGGTTTGCCACTGCTTTAATTTTATTCGGATTGTTGACAGCATACGTAAACTCTAAATTTATTACACCATTGCGTAAAGTTAGTAACACTATTCAAAATTTTGCAGGGAAGCAGTTAGAGTTGTTAACAGAAATTACAGCAGGTACGCAAGTTAGCAGGATTTATCAGATGTCCAATAAGTTGAATAAGCAATATGAAAAGATGAACGATCAGATGGCAGCAACTGCTGTAGCTCGCACTAAAAAGTATGCATTATTAAACAGCGTTAATTTTTTGATGATGTGGTTGAATACGATAGGTGCTTTTGTATTTGGAGCCGTACTATTGATGAAGGGTCAGATGACATTAGGAACTTTATTGTCGTTGGTGCTGCTCTTGGAGCAAGTAACGAGTTTATTTCGGAATTTGGGAAATTACTGGGCAAGTTTACAGACGGCATTGGCGGGAAGTTATCGCGTGTTCGAAATATTTGATTTGCAGCCTGAAATTGGTGCCCACGTCGCTTTACAATCACCTACCAAACTGTTGACAACATCTAACTACAATAATGCAACGAAGCAAGTGGCGGAAGAAAAAGTAGGGAATGAAGCAATAGAAATTAATGAAGAGAAGGAGGAAAATGAAGCAAATGAAGTGCAGGAAGTAGCAGAAGTGGGAAGGCGTAAACCGCACAAGATGGTCGAATTGCACAATATCGTATTTGGTTATCAAATGGAAAAACCTATTTTGAACGGACTAAATTTAGCTGTAAATAAAGGAGAGTTAGTTGCGTTAGTTGGACCAAGTGGTAGTGGGAAGAGTACGATCTTAAAGTTATTATTAGGATTTTATCCGATAGAGCAAGGGGAAATTATTATAGCGGGAGATAAGCTGTCGTCTACGACAATGGAACGATTAAGACAACAGATTGCTTACGTGTCACAGGACGCTTATTTATTTGAAGGAACGATAGAAGATAATATTCGCTATGGTCGGATGAGTGCGACTTATGATGAAGTGATTGCGGCGGCAGAAGCGGCAGAGGCACATGCTTTTATTATGGAGCAGCCGGAAGGGTACAGTACGATAGTAGGGGAACGAGGGGCTAAGCTGTCAGGTGGGCAAAAACAACGAATAACTATTGCGCGGGCAATATTAAAAAATGCTCCTTTATTGCTGTTAGATGAAGCGACATCGGCACTTGATTCGCAATCGGAAATGGCAGTTCAGCAAGCACTCCAAAAGTTGATGGAAGGTAAAACAACGATCGCAATCGCTCACCGATTATCTACTATTAGAAAAGCGGATAAAATCTATGTGATTGAAAATGGAAAAGTAGTGGAAGAAGGAAAACATGTGCAATTACTGGAATTGAAAGGGGTATATCATCGTTTATACAACATGCAAGACAATAATAATAGACGTTAGTTAACTGCTGTTACTTTTATTGTTGCAATGACAGTAGAAGTAGCGTTATTCTAGAGGGTGGACATGTAGTTATTCTAGGAGGCGCAAGATGTTTAATTTAGGCTGGGGTGTATTGTTTGTTATTGTTAATTTTGCTTTGTTTTTAATCTGTTATCGAGCGTTTGGACGAAATGGATTGTATGCATGGATAGGAATTGCTACTGTTCTTGCCAATATACAAGTGACCAAAACGATTGATATGTTCGGCATAGTGATGACGCTTGGGAATACGATGTACGGTACGCTTTATTTGACGACAGATTTGCTTAATGAAAAATATGGCGAGCAAGAGGCTGGTAAAGCGGTCTGGTTTGGTTTTTTCACCCTTATTATGACGACGATTGTAATGCAAATGGCATTAGTGTTTGAGCAACAGCCAGAAGATATTGCCCATGAGCACTTACAAGTTATATTTGGTTTATTGCCACGATTAGCTTTAGCTAGTCTTGTAGCATACTTTACTAGTCAATTTTTGGATGTTCGGTTATTTTCGATGATTAAAAAAGTGTTTCCCAAACCAAATCAGTTGTGGATCCGAAACAATGGTAGTACAGGAATTAGTCAACTGGTAGATTCGTTTGTTTTTTGTACGATTGCCTTTTTAGGGGTATATAGTACGCCTGTTTGGTGGGAAATATTGCTGACGACCTTTTTAATTAAATTTGTTATATCTGTTGCTTCTACACCGATTATTTACATTGCTCGCAGTTTTAAATTTAAAGAAGAGAATTGAAGTTTTCGTTCGCGTGATTGAAATTATAGCTGAGGCTGATTTTGAAGCATCCTCCTTTGAATTTCGTTCGAAGCGTGGTGCTAAATAAGCGAAAGTTTATACGAAAAAACGTATAAAAGGTCCTGTGCAGCAGGCTGAAATGAAAGCTTTATACGGAAAAACGTATAAAAGGTTCTGTGCAGTGGGTTGTAACGAAAGCTTTATACGAAAAAACGTATAAACAGTCCTGTGCAGCAGTAAAGTCCATATAATTGTGTAAAATGCATCTGGAAGAAAATAAGAAGAGCCATGATGAATTATTTCCTTTAGAATGAAGTTGTCGAGACCACATTCCATGGAGGGATTCATCATGACTCAATATC